>JBATMU010000236.1:0-21877 GCA_049289995.1 Rhizobiaceae bacterium
TGGTTGCAGCGTTCCTGCTCGGCGAACTGCCGGGGCAGGCGGCGATTGCCGGCATCCTGCTTCTCGGGCTCGGGGCGCTGTTGCTGACCCTGCGCGGCACGGGCACCCATAATCCCGGCCATGCCCGGATGGTGATTTTCGCGCTGATCACCTCGGTTTTCATTTCGGGCTATTCGATTTCCGACGGTTCGGGGGCGCGCAGTGCGGCCAATGCCTGGAGTTATGCGGCATGGCTGTTTGCGGTGGACGGCGTCTGGTGCCTTGTCCAGCTTGCCTACCTGCGCGGGCTGGCGGGCACGCGCTCAGCACTCCTCAATTGGCGCATTTCGCTGGGGGCGGCGGCGCTGTCGGGCGTTGCCTATTTCGTGGCGATGTGGGCGATGACCAAGGCGCCGATCGGAGCCGTTGCGGCGCTGCGCGAAAGCTCGATCCTGTTTGCACTCGGCATATCGGTGTTCATGCTTGGCGAGCCGTTCACCAAACGGCGGGCGCTGGCGGCAGTGCTGATCGTGGCGGGAATTGCCGCCATCAAGCTGGGGTGATGGTCAATAATCGTAAAGATGCTCAAGCCCGGCGCCTGAAACCGACAGGGCGGGAAGCGTCAGGTGCAGCGTGGCAACCGGCAAGGCAATGCCGGTGCGCCAGATGTCGGGGCGGGCGGGCAAGGCATAGGAAAACAGGCTTTGCAGGCCGTTGGGCAGGACTGGCGGACCTTGGGTGAGAATTGTCGCCAGGATCAATCCGTTGCCGCCGATTTCCGAGAACGTTGCGCCGCGGGAAATCAGCCTGGGCACCATGTCGGTGAACACCTGGTAGCGCGGGGTGACGAACACCAGGCCGTCCGGGCCGAAATCGCGCTCGATTCTCAGCGTCGGCTCGCCAGCGAAGGCCGGTAGCGGGCCTTTTGCCCAGACATGGATGTCGAGCAGGGCGGGAGCCGAGGTTGAATCAAGCCCCTGATTGATGAGCCCGGCGTAAAATTCCTTGAACCGGTAGGACAGGCTGAAGGCCAGCTTGCGCTCCCATGAACGGAACGCGCCGCCGGGCGAGGTTGCTGCCGGAATGGCCCAAAGACCGGCGCGCTTGCCTTTATAGTCAAACCGGTACCATGGCGTCTGATCAAGAAAGGCGGCGTATTCGGCGGCGGCCGCAGCTTGATAGGCATCTTCGGCGGTCGGCGCCGAGGCGGCTTCGGTCAGGCGGCCAATGGTGTTTTCCCATGCGCCCTGCAGCAGATGTTCAATCGTGTGCGAGGTGCCGATGACGACGAGCATCAGGTGATTGGAAAAATTGAACGGATAGGCATCCGCCGCCTCGATCATCACGGCATAGTCCTGCCAATAGCGTCCTGCATAGGCGAGGTAGGGGAACGAGGATTCGCGGTTGGTCCGCAAATGGCCGGCATATTCGCGGGCGGCATAGACAATGGCCCATTCGGGATAGGTCAGGAAGGTGGATTCTTCGGTCCGCTGATAGTCCGGAATGGCGGCAATGATTTCGGCGCGCAGGGCGGCAGGCGGGCGGCTTTCGGCAGGAGCGGCTGCCATGACCGGCGCATGCGTCGTGGCGAAACCATAGGCGAGACCCGCCAGCGGAATCGCGGCAATCAACAGCACCGCAATCATTGCCCAGCGGATGATCCCCCGGATCAGGCGGAAAAGGAAACCCATCAGGCGCGCCGCGTCATGCCGAAACCGATCAGCACGGCCGTGCCGCCAATGACCAGATGCGGCAGGTTGGCGAACAATCGCGTCATGAACTCGATGTCCTGGAAGCCATAGAAGAAGATGCCGCCGTCCAGGCAGCCCGAACCGGTGAGCAGGCCAAGCACACCGTCAAACAGGTAAACCGCGCCGAAAAGCTTGAAATAAAGCACCGATGCGCGGTGCGAGATGAAGGCCGCAGCCAGCGCCCAGATTCCGGAAAAGCCGTGCAGCGCATCATCCCACCATTGCAGCGAAAACAGGCCGAAAAGGTAGCCATTCTCGTCGTTGAAGGCAGGCACATAGCCAATGCCGACAACCGCGAAAAACAAGATGGCATAGGTCAGCGCAAGCTTCTGGATCAAGGTCATCGGCAAATCCTTCCGGCGAATCTCGCATGCACGATAATCGAGAAGCTGCCGGACTGGAAAAGCGCAAAACCGGGGCGGCGCGATCTGTGCCGCCCCGGCTGTATTCAGGTGTCAGGCGGCGATTGCGGCAACGCGCCCGGCAGCGGCGGCGAGGGTCTTTTCGACCTGTTCGGGGCCATAGGCGACGCCTTCGACGCGGATGAATTCGACGTCGGTGATGCCGACAAAACCGAGCACGAATGTCAGCCAGGGGGAGAGATAGTCATTGGCTGATGCGCCGCCGTCGCCATACATGCCGGCCGAGGCCTGCACGACGATGACCTTTTTGCCCTTGATGAGGCCTTCGGCGCCATTTGCGCCATAGCGGAATGTGGCGCCCGGCACGGCCAGATGGTCAAACCAGCCCTTCAGCGCCGTCGACGGGCCGAAATTGATCATCGAGGCGCCAATCACCACGACATCGGCAGCCTGCACATCGGCGATTACGGCATTGGCGCGATCGGCCCCGGCGCGTTCGGCGGCGCTGAAATCGCTCTTGCCGGAACGGGTGGCGGTGACAAGGTCTTCGTCAATATGCGGCAGCGGGGACTTGCCATAGTCGCGGCTGACCAGCGTGCCGCCCTTGGCGAGCCTGGCGGCCAGATCGGAGGCAACCTTTGTGGAGAGCGAGGCGGCGCCGCGCGGCGAGGTAAGGAGCAAGAGAACGTTGGACATGGGCATTTCCTTGTGCAGGCGGGAACAATCCGGAAGCTGGTTACAAATCAGATACTGGTAACAAACCAATACTGATGCTACATATGTGCCTGCTCGCATGCTGCGCAAGGAGGCACATTCATGTCACCAGGTCACAAGGCTGATAGTCCCGATTGCCGGGCGACTGCGGACATCCTGCAGCGCATCGGCGACAAATGGACGGTGCTGGTCGTTGTCACGCTTTCGGAAAAGCCCTTGCGGTTTTCGGAAATCAAGCGCGGGATCAACGGAATATCGCAGCGCATGCTGACGCTGACCCTGCGCGGGCTGGAGCGCGACGGCTTTGTCACGCGCACGGTTTTCCCCTCCGTGCCGCCGCGCGTCGACTATGAGCTGACCGCACTCGGACACAGCCTGCGCACGCCGCTGAGCGGGATTTTCGACTGGGCGCGAACGCACAGTCAACAAATCGGCGCAGCCCGGCTGCGCTATGATGCGGGGGAAAAGCCGCTGGAGCCGTTTCGCAGGGCGGCTGAATAGGATTGACGCCGCGAATTGACAAGCGCGCGCCAGCGGTTTGCATAGGGCATGCGCCGCGACCTTGCCGCCCTTGAAGACAGACATTTCGACCTCGTGGTGATCGGCGGGGGCATTGTCGGCGCTTGCGTCTTGCGCGATGCGGCGCGGCGCGGATTGTCAGCCGCCCTGGTCGAAGCCGATGACTTTGCCTGCGGGGCCAGCGAGGCCATGTCGCATTTCATCCATGGCGGCATCCGCTATCTCGCTGAAGGCCGGATCGGCATGGTGCGGCGGTCTTTGGCCGAACGCGGCATCTGGCAGCGCATTGCGCCGCAGTTTGTCGCGCCGCTGCCCTTCCTGCTGCCATTCGAGAAAGGCCGGTCATCGATCACGCTGCGCCTGGGGACAGCCTTGTTCGAAATGCTGGGCGGCAAGGGGTTCGGGCGGCGGCTTGGGCCAGATGAGGCGGCGGCGGCCGAACCGGTGCTTGCGGGCATGGGCGGGGCGCTCCTTTATCAGGACTGCCGGATCGATGCGCCCGAACGGGCGGTGATCGCAATCCTCAAAGATGCCGCGGCGCATGGCGCGGTGATTGCCAACCATGCGGAAGCGGTGAGCCTTGCGGCAAACAAAGGCCGGGTGACCGGGCTGGCGGTGCGCGACGGATTGGGCGGCGGGCTGATCCATATACGCGCAAAAGCGGTGTTGAACGCCACAGGCGCGGCGGCGCAGTTTGTGGCCGAAAAGCTTGCGCCCGGCCAGAAGCAGGTGCGCCTGACGCTGTCCAAGGGCATACACCTGGTGACGCGGCCGCTTTTGCAAACGCATGCTCTGGCGTTTTCCGGGCGGGGCGAGCATGCCGCCCTGTCGCCATGGCAGGGCATGACCCTGATCGGCACCACGGATTTTGTCCATAACGGTGATCCGCGTTTGGCCGATGCCGAGGCCGTTGCAGCGTTGACCGGAAAAGTGCGGCGTTTCCTGCCGGCGATTTCCGATGCGCTATCCGACCCGCTTGAAACATTCGCCGGGGTGCGCGCGCTGCCGGGGCAGGGCGGTGACACCTACAGGGCGGCACGCGAAACCCTGTTTGCCGATCATGCCGGCGATGGCGCGGCGGGCTTGTTCACGCTGACCGGCGGCAAGTGGACAACAGCGCGGCATATGGCCGAAACAGGCGTTGACCGGATCAGCGCATTCCTCGGGCTGAAACTGGCGCAATGCGACACCATGCATGCTGTCCTGCCAGATGCTATCAACCCGCTGACCACTGAAGTGCAAAGGTTCGAAGCGGCAGCGGATTCTGAAATGGCCATGACTGCCGATGACCTGGCGCGGCGCATGACGCGTGCGGCCTGCATAAGCGACCCCGGACTTCGGCAGCGCGCTGCGGCATGGCTTGAAACAGGAGGCAAAGCGGGTCAGGCTGGGCCATGATGGGCAATTTTTGGCGAAGGCAGGGGGCATGAGCGTCCACGTCATCTACAATCCCGTTGCAGGCGCCGGAAAAGCCGGCCGCGACTGGAAACAGACCGCCGCAATGCTGGAGCGGCATTTCGGCCCGGTTGAAGCCATGGCAACCTCCGCGCCCGGCGATGCATCCGCCATGGCGCATGACCTCGGGCGCAATGGCGCAAGGCTAGTGCTGGCCTGCGGCGGCGACGGCACGGTGAGCGAAGTGGCCGACGGGCTGCTGCGCGCACGCAGCGAAAAGGGGAGCACTGTTCCCATGGGCGTGCTGCCTATCGGCACCGGTTCGGATTTTTCACGCACGCTCGGCGTCACATCCGACCTCAATGAGATGGCCGGCCGCATTGCGCGAGGCAATGCGCGGCAGCTTGATGCCGGGCGGCTGGATTTTGTCAGCGATGACGGGGCGCTGCACAGCCGGCATTTCGTCAACATTGCCAGCCTCGGACTGTCCGGGCCGACCGACCGGGCGGTGAACAAGGCCAAGACCAAGGCCCGGTTTGGCGGCAAGCTGGTTTTCATGATGCACACCATTGCCGAATTGCTGCGATACAAGTTTCAGGACGTGGTCATCACGGTCGATGACCAGAAGCCCATTGAGGCGCGGATTGCGGTGGTGGCCATTGCCAATGGCCGCTATTTCGGCGGCGGCATGAAGATCGCGCCTGATGCCCAGCCTGATGATGGGCAGTTCGAAGTGGTGATCTTCCGCGCCGCCAACAAGTTCCAGCTCATCCGCAACATGAACCTCCTCTACACGGGCGCGCATGTGAAGCTTGACGAAGTGACCATCCTGCGCGGCAGGAAAATCGGTGTCGAACCGGCAGGCGGCGCGCCGGCCAATTGTGCGCTTCTGGACATTGACGGGGAATCGCCGGGCCGCATTCCGGCGACGTTTGAAATCCTGCCTTCGGCGCTGACGGTGCATCTGTGAGGACGGGATGAGCGAGAGACGGCTGTGGGGATGGCTGGGGCCCGATCATGCTGATCCGCTGGCCAGTGCGCCGAAGGCGGAACGCTGGCTGGCGCAGCTGTTCGGGCTTGAAAAACTGACGCCGACGCCGCCGGTCGAACTTGATACAGCAGGCGTTACGCCAAGCCGGCTGGATGGCGGCATGCGCGTGGCGCTGGAAAAGGCGCTGCCGTCCGGTTCGGTCAGTTATGATCCGGCCGACCGGGCGGCGGCCAGTCTCGGCCAGAGCTATCCCGACCAATTGCAGCGCCGGGCGGGGCGGGTTGCCAGGCCGGTTGATGGCCTCGCCATGCCCGCCAGCCATGACGAGGCGCAGGCACTTTTGGATGCGGCGGCACGCACGGGCTTCCGGGTTTCGGTAAGCGGCGGCGCAACCAGCGTGACCGGGGCGCTTGATGTTCAGTCAGGAAAGCCGGTCGTTGCCTGCTCAATGCTCAAAATGAACCGGGTGCTGGCGATTTCGCAAACCAATCATGTGCTGACGGCGGGTCCGGGCGCGTTCCTGCCGGATATCGAAACTGCATTGGCCCAAAAAGGCCTGACGCTCGGGCATTTTCCGCAGAGTTTTCACGGCGCGACGCTGGGCGGGTCGATTGCCGCCAATGGCGCCGGCCAACGCTCGGATCTCTATGGCCGCATTGCCGACAATCTGGTTTCGGTGCGGATGGCGACGCCATCCGGCGAATGGCGCAGCGAGCCGTTCCGGCATGCGGCGGCCGGTCCGTGGCTGGGCGGATTGGCAGCGGGTTCGGAAGGCCTGTTCGGCATCATCACCGAAGCAACGGTGCGGCTGCATGAAAGGCGCAGCCAGATCAAGGACATTGCCTGGATGGCGCCGGATTTTGGCGCGGCGATGGAGGCGGCGCGGCACATCGCCCAAAGCGAGGCGCGCATCGCCATGGTGCGGATTTCGGATGCGGCGGAAACCGGTTTTCTCGGCGGCTTCCGGCTGGCGCGGGCAGGACGCAGCCGGCCAGCCTTTGTGGAGCGCGCTGTGCTGGCGCTCAAGCGGGCGCCGGCCAATCCTTGTCTGGTGATTATTGGCATGGAGAGCAATCACGGCCATTCCGACGTGGACTTTGCGGTCATCAGGCGGGCCATGAAAATGGCTGGCGCGGTGCTGCTCGGCGAGGGACCGGGCCGTTCGTGGCAGAAAAGCCGGTTCGAAGCGCCGCATCTGCGCGAGGCGCTGATGGCGCGCGGATTGGGCGTCGATACCTATGAGACCGCGGCAAACTGGTCTGCGCTGCCGGCCCTGCATGTGGCTGTCACGCGTGCGCTGCAAGACGCGGCCGGGAAAACCGGCGTGAAGGCGGCGGTGTTTTGCCATCTCAGCCATTCCTATGCGGACGGCGCATGCCTGTATTTCACAGCCGCCTTTCCGCGTGCTGCCGATGAACATGGGCAATGGCTGACGCTCAAGAAAGCGGCGACGGATGCGATCCTCGCCAATGGCGGGGCGCTCAGCCATCATCATGGCATGGGTGCGGATCACGCGCCCTGGGCGAAACAGGCGAATGGTGAAAAGAGCCTGTCGGTATTGGCGTCGCTGGCGCGCAGTTTCGACCCCCAGGGAATCATGGCGACAGGACTTCGCACGGCATTGCCCAACGGCGGATAAGTGTTTTAAATTAGATATTTAGCATTACATGATATACAGTCTGACACTTGCCTGATCCTTGCGATTCAGGCATGCAAGCGGCCCAGCGGGGGCTCGCAATTGACGAAACCGACGATCGTGATTGCCGACCTGACTGCGGGTGCAGGGCGCTGCGCAAAAATCTGGCCGGCCGCCCGCAAGGCGTTGGATGCGCATTTCCCCGGACATGACAGATGGATTGCCGGCCCGGATCAGTCCATCGGCGATTTGACAGAAAAGGCGGCGCGGGCCGGCGCCGGCCTCATCATCATTGCCGGTGACACCGGAACGGCCAATGAAGCCGCCGATGCGCTGCTTGCCAATGGGCTTGCCGGCGAAAACGGGCCGGTTCTGGGGTTTGTCCCGGCCGGAGCGGGCAGCGACCTGGCTCATAGCCTCAGGCTGACGGGCAGCACCGAAACCATTGTCGGCCTGCTCAGTGCCGGCGAAGACCGCATGCTCGATGCCGGCCGGCTGCAATTTGCCGGGCCTGATGGGCGCCAGAAGTCGAGGCATGTTTTCAATATTGCCAATCTCGGGGTTTCGGCGGTGATCGCGCGGCGCTCGGCGCAATCGGTCCTAAACCGGCTCGCCAGCGTTCACATGGTGTTTTTCCTGGAAGCGCTGCTGGCGCTCGTGCGGTTCCGCTATCCGCAGGTGCGCATCAGCGCTGACGGTCAGGTTCCGTTCGAATGCGCCATCGCCGAAATTGTCATCGCCAATGGCCGCATCTATGGCGGCGGCATGGCAATTGCGCCGGATGCCGACATGGAAGACGGCATGCTGGACGTGGTGGTGATAACCGGCGTTTCCAAACTGCAGCTGCTTGACCAGATGGACAAGATCTACAATGGCGCGCACCGGACCTCGCCCTATGTGAAAATGCTGCGCACCAAGGGGCTGACAATCGAGACGCTGGCGGGACGCGGCAAGACGGCAGAACTGGTCATTGACGGCGTGCCCTGCGGGCAAACCCCGGTGCGGGCCGATATCCTGCCGCGCGCCCTCAAGGTCCGCTGCGGCGCGGCTGCCCCGTCAGTTATCCGCACATGAAGGACACAAGGGTTGCAGTCATCGTCAATCCTGCGGCAGGCAATGGCCGCATGCGCCGGGCTTGGCCAGGCATAGAAGCGCGGCTCAGACAACGCTTTGGCCGGTTTGCGCTTTACCGGACAACCGGCAGGGAAGATGCGGCGATTTTCGCGCAGAAGGCAGCGGCCGGCGGCGCGGGACTTATCATCGCGGTTGGCGGCAATGGCACGTTCAACGAGATCGCCAATGGCCTGCTGAAAGCCGGCAAAACGGGCAGCGGCGCGCCGGAACTGGGTTTTGTGCCGGTCGGTGTCGGCATGGATCTGGCACGAAGCCTTGGCCTGCCGCTTGACATGGCCGGGGCGATTGCCGCGTTGGAGCGGCCGGCAAAACCCGTGGATGCCGGGCGGCTGACCTGCGTGGACGAAAAAGGCGGTCCCGCAGAACGGCATTTCGTCAATATCGCCAGCTTGGGTGTTTCAGGACCGATCGTCCGGGCGGTCAATCAGGCCAAAGGAACAAGGTTCCTTTCGGGCCAGCTTTTGTTTTTCGTGCGGACCGTTCAGGAATTGATCCGATATCGGTTCAGCACAGTGCGTGTGACCGTCGAGGGACACGCGCCCTGGGAAATGCCGCTCGCCGTAGCCGCAATTGCCAATGGCCGGTTTTTCGGCAGCGGCATGGCCGTGGCGCCCGACGCGCAGGTTGATGACGGACATTTCGACGTGGTCATGCTGCAGGGGACGTCCAAGTTCTTTCTCATCGATCAATTCAGCAAGATTTACAATGGCGCACACCGCGACATGCCGCAGGTAACGATCCAGCGCGGCAGCCGCGTATGGGTGGAAGCAGGCAATGGCCGCGAGGCTCCGACGCTGGTCGAGGCCGATGGCGACATTTGCGGTTTTCTTCCGGCGCGTTTCGACATGCTGCCGGGCGTGCTGAAAATCCGCTGCTGAAAGTCAAACCTCAAGCCGGGCCGGAAAGCCATCGGCACGCAGGTTCTCGCCGACGGAATTTTCCAGAAGCTGGATGATGCGTGTCGACCAGGCGTCGCCGCCAAATTCGGCCTTGCCGCGGATGAAAGCCTGATTGACCATCCCGGCCAGATCAAGCGGCACGCCGAAATCGCGGCCCATGCCGAGCGCGAATCCGAGATCCTTGAGCGCCAGATCCATGGTGAAGGCGATATCGTAGGAGCCGTTCAGCACCAGCTGCGTTTCGGTCTCGTGGACGAAGGAATTGCCGGATGAGGCCACGATGGCGTGATAGGACTGGGCAAGATCAAGCCCGCCCTTCTTGGCCAGCATCATCGCCTCGCCTGCGGCAACCAGATGGATGAAGGCGAGCATGTTGGTGATGACCTTGATGACGGCTGCCGAACCGATCGGCCCCATCAGGAAGGATTTGGCGGTCATGGCAGAGATCGCCGGCAGGTGCTGTTCATAGAGCGCCTTGTCGCCGCCAACCAGGGCGGTGATGCGGCCGGCCGCGGCCAGGTGCACGCCGCCGGTGACCGGGCATTCCAGCGTATTCACGCCTTCCCTGGCGGCGATGCCCGCCAGCCGGATGATTTCATCGCGGCCATTGGTCGACATCTCGATCCACGTCCCGCCCTTTGGCAGCCCGGACAGGATGCCGTCCGGCCCGGCCAGTACGGCTTCCGAAACCTTAGGCGAAGGCAGGCAGGTGATGGCAGCGCCGGCCTTGCGGGCGGCATCGGCCGGATTGGCGGCAGCATGCGCGCCCAAGGCGGTCAACCGCGCAACGGCGTCCGCGTCCCTGTCGTAAACATGGACAACAAGCCCGGCCCGAAGCAGGCTTGCCGCGAGATTGGCGCCGAGATTGCCAAGGCCGATGAATGCATAGGTTTTGGTCATGGCGTCAAAGGGTCCTGTTTCATTTCAAGGTGCAAGGCCTTGCCGTTCCACGGATGCGCATCGCAGACGGCTTCATCGAGCACGACTCCAAGACCCGGCTCGGTGGACGGAATAACATGGCCATCCTGCCATTCGATTTTCTTCATGAGAAGATCAGCGTGGAAGCCGTCAAAGGTCTTGATGGATTCAAGGATGAGGAAATTGGGCAGGGTGACGGCCAGCTGGATGTTGGCGGCAGCGACGATCGGCCCGCAATAGCAATGCGGGGCGACCTGAATGTGGAAGGCCTCGGCCATGGCGGCAATTTTCTTGGTTTCCAGAATGCCGCCCGAGCGGCCAAGATCGGGTTGGAGAATGGAGGCGGCGCGATTCTCGATCACCCGGGCGAACTCCCATTTGGTGCAGAGCCGTTCGCCGGTCGCCACCGGGATTGATGTGAAGCGCGCCACTTCGGCCATGACTTCAGGCATGTCGGGCGGCACCGGCTCCTCGAACCACAGCGGGTCATAAGGTTCGATGGCGCGGGCCATGCGCTTGGCGCCCGAGGCGGTGAATTGGCCATGCGTGCCGAACAGGATGTCGCAGCGCGTGCCGACCGCCTCGCGGATGGCTTTCAGCATGCGCACTGAAAGGTCGATATCAACCAGACGCGGCTGGTGGCCGTCGTAGACGGTATAGGGACCGGCGGGGTCCAGCTTGACCGCATTGAAGCCCTGGCGGACATAGTCCAAGGCGGTTTCGGCAGCTATGTCCGGATCATTGTAGACGTTGCGGTCAGGGTTCTCCATCTCGGTCGGATAGACCGAGCCGCTTGACGGGTAGAGATAGGTGTAGCTGCGCAGGGTGTCGTGAACGCGGCCGCCGAGCAGCTTGTAAACAGGCTGTCCGGCTTCCTTGCCAATGATGTCCCAGCAGGCCATTTCGAGCGCCGAGACACAGCCCATCAGCGAGGCATCCGGGCGCTGGGTGAAGCCGGAGGAATAGGCGCGGCGGAAAAACGTCTCGATGTCATGGGGATCGCGGCCGACCAGATAGCGCGCCGCCACGTCCTCGATCATCCTGGCCGTCAGATGAGGATCAAAGGTCGCATTATAGGCTTCGCCATAGCCGGTGACGTTGCCGTCGGTTGTCAGCCTGACAAAGATGAAATAGCGCCCGCCGATCTGCGGCGGCGGATTGCCGACGACCCAGGTCTTGACGTCCTTGACGATCATGTGTGGTCCTCCAGGATCAGGCTTGCGCCTTTCCAGCCCATGGCGATGGCGGGGGCATTGGTGTTGCCGGTGATGAGGGCGGGAAAGGCCGAGGCGTCGATGACCCGAAGCCGGTCAACGCCGTGGACTTTCAGGCGCGGGTCTACAACGGCGCTGGCAGCGTCCGGACCCATCCGGCAGGTCGAAACCGGATGATAGACCGTGCCGGAGCGCTTGCGGAAATCGGCGATGAGGTCAGCGTCTGACCGGACTGACGGACCGGGCAGCAATTCTTCCTTGATGATCCCGGCAAAGGCCGGCTGTGCGGCGATTTTGCGCAGGAACTTCACCGCGTCGAGCATTTCTGAAACGTCGCCCGGATCGGAAAAGGCATTGGCGATGATGGCGGGGTGTTCAAACGGCTGGCGCGAGCGGATGGCTATCTGGCCACGGCTGCGGGTGCGGCAGTTCGACAGGCCGATCGAGAAACCCGGCCAGGGGTCCGGCGACAGGATCGGCCGTTCGCCGGGCTTGGGGATGACCGTCGAAAAAGCCTGGAAATAGAGCTGCATGTTGGGGCGCTGCTGGCCCGGATCGGTGCGGAAAAAACCACCGCCCTGGTTCATGGAAATCGACAGCGGGCCTTTGCGCATCACCAGCCAGCGCAGGCCGGCCATGGCCTTGCCCCATAGCGAGCCGAATTGCTGGTTGAGGGTCGGCTGCGTGGCGCGCCAGGTGTAGTTTATGCCCTGATGGTCCTGCAGGTGCTGGCCGACATTGGCATTGGCGCTGATGACCGGGATGCCAAGGCGTTGCAGCAGATCCGGATCGCCGATGCCGGACAGTTGCAGGATTTGCGGCGAATTGACCGCGCCGCCCGACAGGATCACTTCGCGGCCAGCGCGCGCCGATTTGGTCACGCCGTTGTGGCTGTATTCGACTCCCGTTGCGGCCTTGCCGTCAAACAAGATGCGGGTGACATGGGCGCCGGTCACCACCTTGACGTTGGGCCGTTTCATGGCTGGCCGCAGGAAGGCGCGCGAGGCGGACATGCGGCGGCCGGATTTGGCGGTGATCTGGTAAAGACCGGACCCTTCCTGTCTTGCGCCATTGAAATCGGGGTTGAAGGCAAGGCCGGCTTGTTCGGCCGCCTTGAGGAAATTTCGGGTTAGCGGATGGATTTCGGCGTCGATCCGCGACACGTGCACGGGCCCGCCGGCACCGCGAAATTCATCGGCGCCGCCGTCAAAATCCTCAAGGGCGCGAAACACCGGCAGCATGTCCGCCCAGCCCCAGCCGGGATTTCCGGCGGCTTGCCATCCGTCATAATCTTCCGCCGCGCCCCGGATCCAGACCATGGCGTTGATGGATGACGAGCCGCCAAGAAGCTTGCCGCGCGGCCAATGGTCGGCATTGTCCGCCAGTCCGGGATCCGGCTCGGCCTTGTACATCCAGTTGACGGCAGGATCGAAAAACATCTTGCCATAGCCCATCGGCATCTGGACGAAAAACCGCCGGTCGGTGCCGCCGGCTTCCAGCACCAGAACCGAGTGGCGGCCGGATGCGGAAAGGCGCTCGGCAAGCGCGCAGCCCGCTGATCCTGCTCCGATGATGATGAAGTCATGCTCCGGCATGTCTGGCCTGTTTTTCACCACTGTTTTGCCGGGGCAGCTTAACGGAGGGCAAAGGCCGGACGGCGAAGCCAAACCGGCTTGCGTTGTGAGAAATGCGACGACTGGCGAAAATGCGTCATGCGGCGGGCTGATTGACGGAGGCGGGCGGCAAAGCTACCCGTGGCGAGGCAATGTTTCGGAGAACGATCCATGACTGACCGCGCCAACGCCCGACCGGGCGGCGAACTGACCTTGCGGACGCTGGCCATGCCAGCCGACGCCAATGCGGCCGGCGACATTTTCGGCGGCTGGGTGATGGCGCAGATGGATCTGGCCTGCGGCATTCGCGCCGCCGAACGCGCCAAGGGCCGCGTGGTGACGGCGGCGGTAAAGGAAATGTCGTTCTCCGCGCCGGTGAAGATCGGCGACACGCTGTGCGTCTATTCGCATATCGAGCGGGTCGGCCGCACATCGATGGTGCTGAGACTTGAAGCCTGGGCGCAGCGCTATCTGTCGGACGCCATGCACAAGGTGACGGACGCCGAGTTCATCATGGTGGCGCTCGACAAGGACGGCAAGCCAAAGGCCGTGCCGCCAGAGGCGTGACCCTAGCGGCCGGCGACCAGCGTCGCTTCGCCGAAATTCAAAAGGCCGAAGCCGAAATCGGCATCACGCCCGGCTTCACCGAGGTCATGGGCGGTACTCGCCAGTGATTTTGCCACCCATGACGACGAACGCTGCGGCTCTGCCGACAGGAGATTGGCAACAGCGCCGGTGACGATCGCCGCTGAAAACGAGGTGCCGGTGACAAAATCGGCGCTGCCGCCCGGCACCGGCGCCAGGACATCAACACCGGGAGCGGCGACATAGACATAGGCGCCGCGGTTGGCCTGCGGCATCAGGGCGTCACGGTCATTGGTGGCGGTGACGGCGATGACATTGGCATAGGCGGCCGGATAGGCCGGCTTGGCGGACGGGCCATTGTTGCCCGCTGCCGCCACCAACAGGATGTTGCGCAGATGGGCAGTGGCGCAAGCGCGCTCCATCAGGGGGTTTTTGGGCCCGGCAAAGCTCATGTTGATGATCCGCACGCCATTTTCAGCAGCCCAGTCCATGGCGGCCAGGATCGCGTCGGTGTTGGATTTTCCGTCCTCGAAGGCGCGGGCGTGGAAAAGCGCCGCATTGGGCGCCATGCCTTGAAACGGGGCGGCGCCGGCAATCAGCCCGGAGATCGAGGTGCCATGGCCGCGATCCTTGACCGGCACGCCCTCAAGCGCGTCAAACGTGGCGGAAAACCGGCCTATGAGCGCCGGGTGGGTCTCGTCGGCAGCCGTGTCGATCACGGCGATTTTCACGCCCGCGCCATCAGCCGAGCCCGCATTGAGCGCAATGCGGCCGAAAGCGTAATTTACCGGCGATATCGCGCCCTGCAGGACATGGATGTGATTGGGCTGGCGGGCGAGAACACCCGGCACGCCTTCCAGGCTGGCGATGATTTGGGCTACGGAGCGATTGGCCGGAATGCCGAAGCGCACAATGCGCGCTCCCAAAAGCAGCGATGTGCGCTCCGAACGGACCTGCAGGCGCAGGCGGGCCGCAATGCGGGCAACGTCTGCAGAATCGCCGTCGATCGTCGCCAGCACCTCGTCAGGAACCGCATCGGCGATGATGACGGGTGCTGCCTGGGCGCGGGCGGCAGGAACGCCGGCCAGCACGGGAGCAAGAGACGGTTTCGGCGCCTTGCGGACGATCTTGACCGGTTTGCGGACAATTGGCTTGGCCGCCAGTTTCGGCTTGACCGGCTTTTTGATTTTCACGCGCGGTTCGGGAAGCGGAACAACGACAATCTTGACGCGGGGCTTTTCAGGGGCCGTATCCACGCGTTCGCCGCAGCCGCGACGATTGTTGGAATGATTGCCCTGCTTGCCGCAGCCGTCGGCGGAATTTTTCTTGCGGGTTGGAAAGACCAATTGGCTTTCACCGTTGCCGGAAGAGGCGCCAAAACCACTGCCGGCCCCATTGCCGGGCGACGTGCTTTGGCCGGCGGCCATCGGCGTGAACAACAGCACTATGGCGGCGCATAGGCCCGGGACGGTCAGTCGGCGCATGTTCCCACTCACGGTTTCTTGCCGGGCAGCATGGAGGCAATTTCCGGCGCGTCTGTGATCTGCTTCACGATGCGGTCGTAGTCTGCAGTATTTTCTGCCGGTATGGCCAGCCGGAAAAAGCCGCCGGGTTTGGGCCCGTCGATGATGGTGGCGCCCGATTGCGCCAAAAGCGCGGCGATGGCTTCGGCTGTTGCCGCCGGTTTGAAGGCGACCAAAAGGTCGGCCTTGACTGAAGGACCGTCAGCGCCGGCAACTTCGAACTCCGGGCCGGCGCCGGGCCGCGTCATCACCGCCTGGGCTATGACGACCGCGAGCAGGGCGGCGGCGGCAGCCCAGGCAAGGGCGGGCGGCGCAGAAAACAGGCGGCTCGCCAGCGACGACATGAAGGATGCGGGTGCAAATGCCGGGCGGGCTTCCTTGTCCAGAGCCTTGGAGAAACGGGCCAAGGCGTCGGCGGGCGGCCTCAGCGCTTCGTTGGCGGCGCGGTCGGCCTCCAATTCGGCTTCGGCATGACCAAGCGCCGCCATGGCATTCGGATCACTGGCCAGCCAGGCCTCGACGGCTTCAAGATCGGCGCCATCGAGCGTGCCATTGAGATAGAAAGGCAAAAGCGCTTCCATCGCGTCGCGTGAATTTGCATGCATGGTCATGGCCAGCCCCTGTCTTGTCCGGCAGCCGCGAGGGCTTCGCCGAGTTTCTTGCGGGCGTAAAACATCCGCGTTTTGACCGTTGCAGCCGGAATGGCGAGGATTTCGCCAATCTCGCCGACGGAACGGCCCTGATAATAGGCCAGGTCGATGACGACCCGGTGTTCGGCAGCCAGCGCATCGACAAGCCGCCGAATGATCGCCGCCTTGCCGGCTTTCATGGCGATGTCCTCCGGATTGTCGGCGGCATCGGCAATGGCGTCGGCAACGCCGTCTTCAAGTTCTTCCTCGGTGCGCTTTCTGAGCCGCGACAGGGCCTTGAAGCGCGCAATGCCCAGAAGCCAGGTGGTGACCTCCGAACGGAATTCGAATTTTCCTGCCTGCCGCCAGACTTCGAGAAACACTTCATTGGCGACTTCGTCGGCGATGGCTTCGGACCTTGTCTGGCGCGCCACGAAACGGAAGACCCGCGCGTGGTGCCGGTGAAAGAGCAGGCGTATCGCGGACTTGTCGCCGCTTGCCACCCGTTTGACGAGTTCGCCGTCGGTCAATGTTGCATTGTTTATTGTCATCACCGCCGACAGGTTGACCCCGTCTTCCCTTCAGTCGCCGCCATTTGCCGAAAGGTTCATGGCATTTGCGCAAAAAAGCAATCGCCGCAGCCGAATTGATTGATTTTGGCAGTGAACCTTCCTGCTGCACAGCGCGACCCATGCCCATGGCCCGCATGCCCGCGTGGCCCCAATGGGAGAAGACGATGTCAGACAGATCATGTTTTCCAGCACAGCCGCCGGGGCCGCCGCATGCCTCCCGGTCTTTCAGCAACCCGGGAAATGAGCGATTGACGCAGCGGAATGGCCAGCCTAAGGTCGGCGACTATCCAGGGGCAGACGATAAGGGAAGGCTGAAAACGGCCGGACGATCGTTGTTGCGACCGCTCCGTGACGCATGGGCTTTCCCCAAACAAACGGGGAGAAGCATGCCGGACAATTCCTTCTCACTTCCGCTTCGGGCCGCCGCCACAAGGCGCCGGAACGACCGTCTTTTGGCCACCAGCAGCGCTGCCGCAATTGTATTTGCGCTCGCCGCATTTGCCGCATCACCGGTGCGAAGCCAGGAAGCCGAGCCGGTTATTTTCCCCGGCGCGATGGCGGTCACCGCTTTTCCGGGCACCGAAATCCCCGGTTTCGAGAACGGGCTGCCGCCCGGTGTTGATCCGCTTGATGAAACTTTCATTGCCCGGGGCGAACCATCGCTCCGGATTTTTGACGTCAGGGCGCTGGGCGGCCCGGCCAAGGGGCAATTGGTCACTCCGCCGGAACCCTTTGCGGTGAAGAACAGCCAGATCGGCCTGGTGTTTGGCCTGGCCTATGACGACGGCATCCGCGATGGCATCGATACGGGCATTCCGCATTTATATGCAGCGCAGTCCTCGCTGTTCGGCATGCACATCGTCACCCCGGACGAGGACGCCGACGGCCGGCCCGAGCGCCAGCGCAAGGGTGCGGCGGGCGCGGCTTTCATGGACGGCCAGTTCGGCATTGATCTCGGCGGCAAGCCCGGCTCGATCTACAAGATCGACGGGGTGACCGGCGCGCCAAGCCTGTTTGCCACCATCGATACAAACAGCGGGCCTGGCATCGGCAACATCGCCTTTGACAAGCCGCACCGGCAGTTCTTCGCGTCCGATCTGGACAATGGCCTGATCCATCGCATCTCTATTGACGGCGCGCTGATCGACACGTTCGACCACGGCGTGGCCGGCAGGCCCGCGCATGCCCTGCCGCCGGTCGCTGACGATGGCTCGGTGATGGATATCGGCAGCGCCGGCTTCGACGCGGAAGACCCGGAAAGCTGGGCCTATACCCAGGATGAGCGCCGCGTCTGGGGCGTCGCCGTGCATGGCGGACGCCTTTGGTATGCGGTTGGCGACACGTCCGAAATCTGGTCGGTCGGCATCAACCGCGACAGCACGTTCGGCGCTGATCCGCGCTGGGAGCTGACGGTGGAAGCCGACCGCGATCTGGCGGTGACCGACATTGTTTTCGACAATAGAGGCTTCATGTATCTGGCCCAGCGCGGCGAGCGCGAGAACCGCTACGACTATTCGCGCTATGCCAATACCGGCAAGGGCGAGGTGATGCGCTATCACCGGGAAAACCCCGATGATCCGGCCACCGAAAGCGTGTGGGTGCAGCCGCCCGGCGAATATGCCGTGGGCTTCCCGGACGGCAGCCGCCAGACGGACGGCGGCATCGACCTGCAATATGGCTATGACCAGCACGGCTATATCAATCAGGCCGCCTGCACCGACACGATCGTCAAGACCGGCGATGACCTGCGCAACAATCCGGCCCTTCTGGCCGAACTTGAGCCGGGCGGGCCGCTCAATGTGCATGGCGTGCAGCTGACGCCGCTTTCGCTGATCAAGCCGGCCAACCTGCCGCCATTCGGCTCATGGTTTGTTGCTCAGGACGGCCTGTTCGAAGACCCCGAGCTCAAAGGCCATCTCGGCGACGTGGAAGTCTTCCGGCCATGCCCCGGCTCAATGGGCTATTACGAGCCCTATTATCCTGACGTGCCGCCCGGCATTCCGCCGGAAGGCCAGCCGCCCTGCGTGGACGTTATCGATCTGCAGTTCTTCTGCACGCCGGGCGGCCTCGAGGCGGATCTCTATCTCCAGGACAAGACCGGCTACGGCTTCGATTCGGCGAAAACCAATTCGAAGACGCCCGGCACGAGCGTTTCCCCGCTGATGCAGACGCTTCCGGCGGCAGGTGCACCCTATACGCTTGGCATTTTCGGACATTATCCGGGCCAACGGGTGGATGTGGGCTTCTGTCTCTACAAGGACGCCGACGCCAAGGCGGGCGGCCTGTTCCCTTGCTGCAAGGTGACGGTGCCTCTCGATACGCCCGATATCTCGTGCGAACCGTGAGGAGGAGAAAATGAACATCATTTCCCCCTTTGCTTCGCGCAATCCGGTCATGGAGACCATCATGAAAACCCCCAATCCCCTGAAGCGGGCGGGCCGATGGCTTGCCGCGCTCGGGATGCTGATGTTTTCGGGCGCTGCAGCCAACGCCCAGGCGGGCGACCTGCCGCGGCCCGGCGTCACGCTTTCTCCCGAAATCGTTGAAAAGCTCGAACGCGAGGTCCGGCCCGGCGTTCACCGGCCTGAAGTGTTCTTCACCAAGACCGGCAAACAGGTCGGCTGCGACTATGTGAAATATTCGATCCGTTTCGGCATCAAGGGTGATGCGGGTTATATGAACGACCCGGATTTCAAGGCCCTGCTGCAGACGATCAGTTTCCGCTTTGACGACCAGATGCCGGCCGGCCTGCGGGCAGAATCCGCCTCGCTGTCCGGCGACGTGCCGGCAGGTCCTGCCGTGCTCATCCATGAAGTGGCCGATGTTGACGACACGGTGACGATCGAGACCTTCGGGCTTTCACCCGATGATCTGGACGGTTCCGGCGACGAAGGCGGGCTGGTTTCCCGCTCGGTGGACATCGAAATCTGGGCGCGGATCGATCCGGGCCATTTCGCGGCTCCGGCGATGACCATCAACCAGGCCGGCATCACCGCCAAGCGCGGCGATATGGAAAAAATCTTTGTCAGCCATGATCCGGCGCTGCCCGATGACGGCAATGACGAGACCGGCGAAAAGACCAAGGTTTTTGTCGATCTGACCGGTTGCGAAAAGACGCCTCCGGGCGGCGGCACGCCGGAAGCCTGCTTCAAGCTGGTCGAAGGCGAAGTGCTGTGCGACCAGGACGGCGGCGGCGACTTCATCTACAAAATGCCGGTTGGCCCGGAAATGGCCGGCCAGACGGTCGAACTCTCGTCGCTTTCGCCATGGGTGAGCATCAATCCGCCTTCGCAGATCGTGCCTGCCGGCGGCGGCGTGCTCGAATGGACGATTTCCGGCGCTTCGCCTGGCGATACGATCCAGCTCGTGGTGACGGGAACCAACTTTGCCAGCGGCCCGAAGGAAGGCCTCGGCCTGTGCTGCACGCAGCGCATCGACATCAAGATCCCGGACAATCTCGATTGCCCGGACAGGCCGCGCAGGCCTGACCTGGTGGTCGAAAAACGCGCCAATCAGGAGGTCTGCAAGCGCGAAGGCCCATGCAACTTCACCATCCGCGTCACCAATGGCGGCGGCGCGCCCTACAATGGTCCCATCGTTCTCGACGAAGTGACCGCGCCGGGCAATGCCGCCATCATGGCCGGGCCGAATGCTCCCTGGGCCTGCGTGCCCGGCATCAGCCCGCTGACCTGCACGCATCCGGCAACCACGCTCAATCCGGGCCAGTTCGTCGAATTGAAACTCGGCTTCAAGCCGGGACCGGGCTGGTCATGGGGCGCGATCCGCAATTGCGCCGCGCTTGATTATCCGGGCATGGGCAAGCTGCCGTTCGGCAATCTGTCCAATGACAAGGCTTGCGCCTCGATCCCGATCTGCCAGCGCGGCGATCCGCGTTGCGACGAAAAGAAGACTGACCTGATGATCCGCAAGCTGGCGTTGTCGGAATATTGCTCCGCCGACGGCGTGTGCGGCTTCAAGGTCGGCATCCGCAATGTCGGCACCACCACGCATAACGGCCCGCTGTCGTTCACCGACACGGTGAGCCCGCCTGCGCCGACGTCAATGATGTTCGCGCCGACCCCGCCCTGGGCCTGCGTGATGCTGAATCCGTCGAGCTATCGCTGCGACCATCCCGGCATGGTGCTGACACCCGGCGCCTTTACGGTGATCGCAGTCAGGGTCATTGCGCCCAACTACCAGAAAGACACGCTCGAAAACTGCGTCGACCTGAAGCAGATTCCGAACGAAACCAATCTGGCCAACAACAAGAGCTGCGCAACGATCAAGATCCGCCAGCGCGATGCCGGCAATCCTGATCTGGGCATCTTCAAGGAGTGCCGGACAACGCGGCTTGCCGCTGCGGCCGGAATGGCGACGCAATGCCGGATCCGTGTCAACAACACGGGCACCGGCGCGCCGGCGGGCATTGTGCGGGTTTCCGACGTTTCCGAGATGATCGGCGGCGGCGCGCCTGTGCAGATCATGTCCGTCGCGCCTGACGGTCCGGAATGGAACTGCGGGCCGACGCCGGCCAACAGCCTGATCTGCGACCTGCCGGGTGCGGCCTTGCCGCCGGGCGCAGAGCGGTCGTTCATCGTCACGGTTGCCGACACCAACAATGAACCGGCGCGGAATTGCGCAAAGGGCAGCGTTGGGGTTGGTGATGCGTTCGCCCCGTTCGGCGAGGCCTGCGTGCCATTCGGTGGGACGGTACGCGTGACCAAAACCGGTGACCTGTCCTGTCAGGCCGGCGGCATCTGCAACTTCGCCATCACCATCACCAATGGCACGGGCGGGCCGATCAACGGACCGGTGCATGTGATTGACGCCATGACCATCAATGGCGCTCCGTCCAATGCAGCGATCACCTCGATCAATCCGCCGCTTGGCTGCGCACCCGAACCCGGCGCCTTGCCGATCAATTGCGTGGCCAACATGGTGCTGGCGCCCGGCGAAAGCCGCACGCACCAGATCGCCGTGCAATTGCCGGCTGACGCGGGCAATGGCGACAATGCCAATGGCCGCAACTGCGTGGCCATGGAACCCGGTGCGCCGAACGGCCTTGCCGGAGCCATGCCAAAGGCTGCGGTCATCGGCCAGCCTGACCTGCCGCCGAATGTCGCCTGCCATCTGTTCCGCGTGGCGGCGCAGCAAGCGGTCTGCACGCCGCCGCTGGTGGCCAATGCCGACGGGCGCTGCGTATGCCCGGACGGAATGGACTTCAAGAACGGCAAGTGCGTGGAATCCGGCGTCAATCCCAAGCCCATCGTCTGCTCCATTCCGGGTCAGGTTGTGGTCAATGGCGATTGCGTCTGCCCACGCGGCCAGCAGGTGATCAACGGACGCTGCCGCGTTCCGCCGATCGTCTGCACGGTGCCCGGCCAGGTGGTCTCGGATGGCAAATGCGTTTGCCCGCGCGGCCAGCAGGTGATCAACGGACGCT
>JBATMU010000237.1:0-2478 GCA_049289995.1 Rhizobiaceae bacterium
CCTCGCCCGCATCCGCCAGCCGCGAGGTTTCCGGCACAAAGACCGCTTCAACGGCTTCATCAATTTGCTGGGACACCGGCTCCAGCGTCACCACGCACGCCGCCGTCACCTCGGCCTTGACGCGGCCAGTGACGCTGATCCCGTCACGCTTCCAGGTCTTGACCAGCAGTTCCGCCTGCCAGTTTTCGACAGAGAGCAGGCCATGGGCCTTTGCCAGCGCCTGACATTGGGCGTCATCGGCGGCAAATTTCAGCACCATGCCGCGCGCCGGCAATTTGCGCACATTGGCGCGGAAACTGACCGGGCTTAGATCGGGCGTGCTCATGACCAGATCTCGCCGGTTGCTTCAATGGCGGAGGCGGACGGAAAATGGCAGCGTCCGGCCAACAGATCAGGATCGGATTGAGATGCAAGACCATCTGCAGTGGCAGCCATGTAGCGGGCCAGCGCGCCTGCGTCGCCCTTGCCCTCCGGCCAGACATTGCGGGCCAAAGCGTCAACCAGTTCCGGCATGGATCCATCGCCCAAGGCCTTGCCATAGGCCACCGCCCGGCCGAAAAACATCTGGCTCAGGGTTTTCATGCGGCGCGGCACCCCCTTGTCGCCAATGCCGAGTTCGCGCAGCGAATGGTCCACATCCTGAAAGAAAATGTCGGTCAGCCCCTGCGCCAAGGCTTTGGCCTCGGGGCCGGAGCCGTCGAGACGGCGCAATATCAGCATCATGTGCAGCGCCAGCATTTCAAAGCGGCCAAGCGGGGTATCGCCGACATTCCAGTCCGCATAAAACGTGTTCTGCCGCGCCGCCGCCACGATTGCTGCGTAAAGGCCGTCTTCGGAAGCCTCAAGGGCGTTGCGTTTCCTGGAAAAGAGGCGGGCGAACATGGCGGGCTTCCCGGGAACCGAGGCGTTGTTGCATCAATGCGCAAGCTGGTTTACCGAGTTTGCGGGCCAGCGCAAGCAAGGCGCGCCAAGAATTGCGCGATTGGATTGAACGGAGTGAAACGGATGATTGCTGTAACGGGCGCACGGCTGGCGATTGCGATTGTCCCTGCGCTTCTTGTGCTTGGCGGCTGCACCAACACCGCGCAGACGCTCAAGCCGAGCGAAACCTTTCATCAGGGCTATGTGCTCGACGAGCAATCGCTGGAACTGGTGCCGCCCGGTTCCAGCCGCGAACAGGTCATCCTGGCGCTTGGCTCGCCATCGACCACGGCGACCTTCGACACCGAGGTTTTCTACTACATTTCACAGACGCGGGTGCGCAGCGCTGCCTTTGCCAAGGCCAAGCTGGTCGATCAGCGCATTCTTGCCGTCTATTTCGGGGCCGACAACCGGGTGACCAACATCGCCAATTACGGACTGCAGGACGGCAAGGTGTTTGATTTCATCTCCAAGACCACCCAGACCGGCGGCAAGGACCAGACCTTCCTCGGCCAGCTTCTGTCCGGCGGCGGCAAGGCCAATGCGGGAAGCGTCCTGAAAGGCGGCTGAGGCCGGCCGCACTGCCCGTCCGCTTTGCGAGTTTTCAAGTCTCAAACAAAAACCCCGCCGGATCGCTCCGGCGGGGTTTTTCGTTGGTCAGCGTATCGGCTCAGTGGGCGAGAACGGCGAGCAGCAGCAAGGCCACGATATTGGTGATCTTGATGGCCGGGTTGACGGCGGGACCGGCGGTATCCTTGTAGGGATCGCCAACGGTGTCGCCGGTCACGGAAGCCTTGTGCGCATCCGAGCCCTTCATGTGGGTTACGCCGTCCTTGTCGGTGAAGCCGTCTTCAAACGACTTCTTGGCGTTGTCCCATGCGCCGCCGCCCGAGGTCATCGAGATGGCGACGAACAGGCCGTTGACGATGACGCCCAGGAGCGATGCGCCGAGTGCCGCAAAGGCCGAAGCCTTTGAACCGGAGATCGCCAGCACGCCGAAATAGACGACGAGCGGGGCGAGAACCGGCAGGAGCGAGGGGATGATCATTTCCTTGATCGCCGCCTTGGTCAGAAGGTCGACCGCGCGGGCATAATCCGGGCGGTCGGTGCCCAGCATGATGCCCGGCTTTTCCTTGAACTGGCGGCGGACTTCCTCGACGATCGCGCCGGCCGCACGGCCGACCGCGGTCATGCCCATCGCGCCGAACAGATACGGCAGCAGGCCGCCGAACAGCAGGCCGACCACCACGTAAGGGTTGTTGAGCGAGAAGTCGGGCAGCACACCCTGGAAGTAGGGGTACTTCGCGGCGTTGGCGATGAAGAATTTGAGATCTTCATTGTAGGCCGCGAACAGCACCAGCGCGCCGAGACCGGCCGAGCCGATCGCGTAGCCCTTGGTGACCGCCTTGGTGGTGTTGCCGACAGCGTCGAGCGCGTCGGTGGCCTTGCGGACTTCCTTCGGAAGACCAGCCATTTCGGCAATGCCACCGGCATTGTCGGTGACCGGGCCGAAAGCGTCGAGGGCGACGACCATGCCGGCCAGCGCCAGCATCGTGG
>JBATMU010000238.1:0-2812 GCA_049289995.1 Rhizobiaceae bacterium
CAGCGGCGGATCTGGCAGCGCTGCGGGCAAGCCTTGAGGTTTTTGACGGCTGCAATTTGAAGTTCACCGCCAAACAATTGGTGTTTGGCGAAGGCGATCCGGCGGCGCGGCTGATGCTGGTCGGCGAAGCGCCGGGGGCGGATGAAGACCGTGAGGGCCGCCCTTTTGTCGGACGCTCTGGCCAATTGCTCGACAAGATACTCGCAGCCATCGGCATTGAGCGGCAGGCAGCCTTCATCGCCAATTCGGTATATTGGCGTCCGCCGGGTAACCGCACGCCCACACCGATGGAGACGGAAATCTGCCGGCCGTTTCTGGAGCGCCAGATCGCGTTGATCAAGCCGGATGTGCTGGTGGCGCTGGGGGCGCCGGCAGCGCGGGCGCTGACCGGCTCAAGCGAAGGCATATTGCGGCTGCGCGGCACATGGTCGACCTTCAAGTCGGCGGATGGCAGGGAAATTGCCGTCATGCCGACCCTGCACCCGGCCTATCTCCTGCGCAATCCGGCCCACAAGAAGCTGGCCTGGCGCGATTTCCTCGATGTGAAAATGCGGCTGGCACAATCCCGAAACTGACGCGATCAGCCCTGCGGCAGTGACGCCGTGCTGGCCTTCTTCAGTTCAAGTCCCAACCGGTGCTCGCGCCAGATGATGAACAGCGCTGCCGCGACCACGATCAAGCCGCCAAACAGGGTTTGGGCGGTCGGAACCTCCGAAAAAACCAGCCAGCCGAGGGCGACACTGAGCAGCAGCGAGACATATTCAAACGGCGCGATGGTTGAGACCCCGGCATAGCGGTAGCAGGAGGTCAAGAAAATCTGGCCGATGCCGCCGGCGATGCCGCCCGCAACGAGCAGGCCCGCCTGGCTCTGCGAAAGCGCCTGCCAGCCAAATGGCAGGGTCAAGAGCGACAGGGCCGCCGACGAGACTGAAAACCAGATGACGATGGTCATCGTCGCCTCATGGGCAACAAGCTTTCGCACCTGGATCATGGCGCCGGCGGCAAATGCTGCTGAGCCGAGAACCGCAAGTGCGGCAAACGCCTGTTCTTGCGCTGCTTGTCCGCCGGATGAAAAGACCGAAAGGCGCGGCCAGGAAATGACCAAAACTCCGAAGAGCCCGGCCAGCACGGCGCTCCAGCGGAAAAGCCGCACTGTCTCACCCAAGAAAACCGCGCCGAAAACCACGGTGATGAACGGCATGGCATAGCCGATCATCACCGCCTCCGGCAGCGGCAGGATTGTGAGTCCGTAAAAACCGAGCCCCATGGACATGACGCCGATCATGCCGCGCCAAGCATGGCCCATCGGATCGCGGGTGTGGAAGGCAACCATGCCCTCGCCGCGCGAGAAAACCCAGGCCAGAACGGGGATGAGCGCGAAGAACGAGCGGAAGAAGACAATCTCGCCGGGCGGCAGGCGGCCTGCCGATTTGATGAGCACATACATGGCCATGAAGGCGAACACCGCGCCGATCTTCAGCGCGATGCCGCGCAGCGGCCTGTTCTCGATGGCTTGCGCGGAAGCCATGGATCAGACGCTGGCCGCTTGAAGCGCGCGCCAGATGTGTTCGGACGTCGCGGGCATGTCAATCCGGCCGCGATAGCCGGCGCGCCACAGGGCATCGCTGATGGCGTTCATGACGGCTGGCGCCGCGCCGATCGTGCCAGCCTCGCCCGCACCCTTGATGCCGAGCGCGTTGGTGGTGGACGGCACGTTGCGCGTTTCCAGCACAAGATCCGGAAACAGATCGGCGCGCGGCATGGCGTAGTCCATGAAAGAGGCGGTCAGCAACTGGCCGTCTTCCCCATAAACCGCATTCTCGCACAATGCCTGTCCGACGCCCTGGGCAATGCCGCCATGCACCTGGCCATCCAGCAAGAGCGGATTGACGGTGACGCCGAAATCATCAACCGCGACATAGGACACCAGCCGGACCTGGCCGGTTTCGGGATCAATCTCCACCTCGCAAACATGGGTGCCATTCGGATAGGTTGCCTCGCTCTGCACGAATTCGCCAAAGCCCTGGCGGTCTTCAAGCGTCTTTGCAGCGCGGGCCACAGCGGAATAGGACAGATGCCGGTCGGTGCCGGCAATACGAGCTTCGCCGTTTTCCAGTTCGATGTCTTCCGGCGCGGCTTCCAATTCATCGGCGGCAATGCGGCGGATCTTGATGGCCAGATCCTCGCCAGCCCGGGCAGCGGAAACGCCGCCAAGCGGAATGGAGCGCGAGCCGCCGGTTCCGCCGCCGCTTTCAAGCCGGTCGGTATCGCCTTGCACGACATTGATTTTCTCAATCGGCAGCACGAGTTTTTCTGCCGCAAACTGCGCATAGGCCGTGGCATGGCCCTGGCCGTTGGACTGCGTGCCGATATCGAGCGTGACCGAACCATCGTTCTCCAGACGGACAAAGGCGGGCTCGGACCCAGCGAAGGCGCAAGCCTCGATATAGCTCGCCAGACCGATGCCGCGCAGCTTGCCGGAGGCATGGCTGGCGGCATGGCGGGCGTCGAAGTGCTGCCAGTCCGCGCGGTCCAGCGCCTGGGACAGATGGCCGTCAAATTCGCCGACATCGTACATGCGGCCGCCCGGGGTGCGCCAGGGAAGAGCGCCGGGCGCAATGAAGTTGCGGCGGCGGATTTCGGCCGGTGACAGGCCCATGTCACGCGCGCAGGCATCCGCCAGCCGCTCAATGAGAAAGGCGGCCTCCGGGCGGCCCGCGCCGCGATAGGCGTCGACCGGACAGGTGTTGGTATAGACGCCGGAAATCGACACATCCATGGCGGCAATGCCATAGACGCCGGTGGTCATGGT
>JBATMU010000239.1:0-5514 GCA_049289995.1 Rhizobiaceae bacterium
GGGGCGGCCAGCGTCACCGGGGTGTTTTCGCCGCTCTTGATGGTCTGTTCAAAACGCTGGCGGTTCCAGCCTGCGGTGTCACGCAACAGCCAGGTCACCAGATCGCGAACGTTCTGGACGCGCACGCAGCCCGAGGATTCAAAGCGCAAGAGCTTGTTGAACAGGCTCTGCTGGGGCGTGTCGTGCATGTAGGTGTCATGCGGATTGGGGAAATTGATCTTGACCGAGGCCATGGCGTTGATCTTGCCCGGATCCTGGCGGAAACGGAACGCCACGGCGTCCTCGCTTTGCCAGTTGACGGTGGCCGGATCGATCTCCTGCCCTGCCTGATCAAAAATGCGGATGGCGTTGCGCGTCAGATAGGTCGGATCCTTCCGCATAAGCGGAATGATGTCCTTCTTGACGATGGAAACCGGCGCATTCCAGTAGGGATTGATGATGACTTCGTTGATCTTGGAATTGAGGATCGGCGTCTGCCGGTCGATCTTGCCGACAATGGCCGTATGGCGCTGGACGACGCGGCCGTTTTCGACCGCCTCGATCTGGGCGGCCGGCACATTGACCATGACATAGCGGTCGCCGAGGAAACCGCCCATCGAACGCAGGCGCACCAGATTGGTTTCGAGCTGGCCGAGCCGCACCTGGGCCGACACATTGAGCGCGGCATAGGTGTATTTGCCCATTACGCCATCGTTCGGCAGGCCGTGGCGGGCCTGGAAGCGCTTTACGGCGGCATCGACATAGGAATCGTAGGACTGGCTCATGCCGGCGCGGGTGGACAGATCGCCGGACACCATCAGGCGCTTGCGCAGCGGCTCGACATCTGGATCGATCACGCCAAGCTTGAGCTTCTTGGTGGCCGGAACCTGCGGCCAGCCGCCCTGCGCGACGATCTGCTGGTAGGCATACATCGCGTTTTCGATGTTGGTGATGGTCTGCGGGCTGAAAATCGGCAGCGTGGAGGCGACTTTGCCGCTCTGGCCGGCGCGGGCATCGAACTGGTCGTTCCAATTGCCGCGGCGCGGCGACTGGATGATGTCCTGAATGACGTCTTCGGCACGGGCGCCGCCTGTCGCAAGCGCGGCAGCAAAGGCGCCGGCGCTGGCGAGGAAAGAACGGCGGCTGGTCATCACGGAACGCTTCATTTCGGTTTCCAAACTTCCGCAACAGCTTGCGGAAACAATCTTCTGCCCCTCAGGGCACATTTCGTTCGGAAACCTATCCCAGCCCGGTTAAGACTTTGCCAACCATGATTGCCGGCAAAACCTGCGTGACAACCCCTGGCAAGGCGCGGTTTCCCTCCCTCAAGGGGTTTTCACCGGAATATGGCCAGATCGTGACGCCAATGCGCACAGCTGCGTGATCGCCAACGCAAAACGCCCCGCGCAAGGCGGGGCGTCAGCAAGAATTTTTCGATTTCGGCTTACATGCGATAGGCGATTGTGTCGTTCCAGAAGCGGTCGAGACGCTGCAGAGCCCGGTTCATGGACTGGAATTCCTCGGCATTGATGCCGCCAACCTGTTCGATCGAGCCGATATGCCGGTCATAAAGCCCGGCCACGACCTGGGCGATATCCTGGCCGGTCTTGGTCAGCGAAACGCGGACCGAACGGCGGTCAACCCGTGAACGGGAATGGTTGACGAAGCCGAGTTCCACCAGCTTCTTGAGATTGTAGGAGACATTGGAGCCCAGATAATAGCCGCGTGAGCGCAATTCGCCCGCTGTCAGCTCGGCCGAGCCGATATTGAACAAGAGCAGGGCCTGGATGGCATTGATGTCCGAGCGGCCGTTGCGGTCGAATTCGTCCTTGATGACATCCAGCAGGCGGCGGTGCAGGCGCTCCACAAGCTGCAGGGATTCCATGTAAAGCGTGCGGATGGAGTCGCGCCGTTCGTTGACGGCCACAGCTGCATTCGCAGCCGGTTTGGAACTGATCATTGGTATGCCTCTCTGTAACGCCCGGTGATGTGTTTTCCCCACCTTGGGAGTGACCATATCCAATGCGCATAAAATTCGACTTAAAACACAGGCTTAACGAGAGGTTGCGGGCTTGCGCCTGCCTGAAATGGCTAATGGCTGCTTAAGCATCGGCCAATTGGCGCTGGCGGCGGATATAGGCGAAGAACGCCAGATAGAGCGCGATCACCAGCCCGTGGCTGACCAGAACCATCGGGCGGGCGCCAAAAATTTCCGGAAAACCGGCAAACATCAGCACTTCGGTTGCCGCACAGACAAACCAGATCACCGGGCCCCATGAGGCTTTCATCCACAGCCCATTTGCGGCAAACGGGAACATGACGCCGAGCACGACCGAGGCGATTTGCCAGGGCACCGGCATGAGATCGAAGCGCCAATTCGCGCCGGGGAAAAACCCGGCAAGGCGGATCCAGTAAAGAATGCCGAACAACAGGCAATAGACCGCCACCACCCGGTGAAACCAGACAAACGCCACTTCCGCCACGCTTGGCGCCAGAACGCTGGTCTCATTGTCCATCCGGATCACAGGTCAAGCTCCTCTTGGCCGAGCGGCGCAAAATAGGCATCTGCTTCGGTGTCTGCAACATCCTGAACCGACCTGTGCGACCAGTGCGGCGCACCGTCCTTGTCGATCACCGCCGCCCGTATGCCTTCGTAGAAATCATGGCCGATCAACATGCGCGAAACAATGCGGAATTCCATTTTGAGGCAATCCTGCACCGTTTGCACCGCACCGGCGCTTATCTGGCGAAACGCCACGGCAAGGCTGAGCGGGCAGCGCTTTGCCAGGATTGCCAACTGCCCGGCCGCCCATTCATCGCCTGTGTCAGCGCTTTTCTGCAATCCGGCAAACATTTCGCCCAGTGCAGGGGCGCTGTAATGATGGGCGATCTTGCCGGCGCTTTCGTCAGCCACGCCGTCATATATCGCCAATTCGCTCAGGCTGGCGGTATTGCCTGTTTCGCACAGGGTCGCGAACAGCTGCGGCAAAGCGGCGGACACAGCCACATGGCTGGCCAGCCCGCATGCGGCGGCGGCTTCCGCTTTCAGCCGCGCACCGGTCAAGCCGAGATACATTCCCATGTGGCCAGTCAGGCGGGACAGGAAATAGCTTGCACCCACATCGGGGAAAAAGCCGATGCCTGTTTCGGGCATGGCAAAGACGGCTTTTTCGGTCATCACCCGATGGGACCCGTGAAATGACACGCCGACGCCGCCGCCCATGACCAGCCCGTCAACAAGCGCCACCCAGGGTTTGGGATAAAGCCGTATCGCCGCATTGAGCCGGTATTCATCGGCAAAGAAACCGAAAAGCGGTTGACCCGCCCGGCCCGCTTCATAAATGGCCTGGATGTCGCCGCCGGCCGAGAACGCCCGGCCTTCCGCCTTGATGATGACCAGCGCGATACTGTCATCGCACGCCCATGCATCGGCAGCGCGCGTGATGGCCAGCACCATGGCATGGCTGACGGCATTGAGCGCCTGAGGGCGGGTCAGCGTAATGACGCCGGCCTTGCCAATGCGTTCAAAGCGGATATCGCCTTCAGCCCCGAACATGCCTGCCGTCTCCCTGAACCTGACCTGCAATAGAAATCAGCCGCTCCCGCGTCAATGCGGCGCGCGGCATGCCCTTTTGCCCCTTGCGGGGCGAGGTGCTAAACAACAGCAAAACGGAGCCTTTGCCATGAACCGCCTGCCGACATTTGCCGCCCGAAGCGTGGACGACATTACCGGTTCGCGCCGCCTTCGCCGAATGCGCAAGGCCGATTGGTCGCGGCGGCTGGTGGCGGAGAACCGGCTGTCGGCTGCCGATCTCATCTGGCCGATCTTCATCATCGACGGCCAGAACCGCCGCGAGCCGATTGCCGCAATGCCCGGCATCGAACGGATGAGCATTGATCTGGCGGTCGAAGCGGCAAAAATGGCGTTTGATCTCGGCATTCCGGCGCTGGCCACTTTCCCCAATGTCGATCTTTCGCTGCGCGACACCGCCGGCTCGGAAATCCTCAATCCGGACAATGTCATCAACCGGGCGACGGCCGCCATCAAGGCTGCCGTGCCGGGCATCGGCATCATCACCGACGTGGCGCTCGACCCGTTCACCAGTCATGGCCATGACGGGGTGTTGCGCGATGGTGTGATCGTCAATGATGAAACCGTCGCCATTCTGGCGCGGGCCGCCGTCTTGCAGGCGCAGGCCGGGTCGGACGTGATTGCGCCATCCGACATGATGGACGGGCGCATCGGCGCCATCCGCGACGGCCTTGATGCGGCAGGCTTTGCCGAAGTGGCGATCATGTCCTATGCAGCCAAATATGCCTCGGCGTTTTATGGACCCTATCGCGAGGCGGTCGGCACGGCAGGCCTGCTCAAAGGCGACAAGAAAACCTATTACGTTGATCCGGCCAATTCGGACGAGGCGCTGCGCGAGGCCGAACAGGACATTGCCGAGGGAGCGGACATGCTGATGGTCAAGCCCGGCCTGCCCTATCTCGACATCATCCGCCGCATCAAGGACTCGTTCGCGCTGCCAACCTTCGCCTATCAGGTGTCGGGCGAATATTCCTCAATCATGGCGGCAGCGCAAAATGGCTGGATCGACGGCGACCGCGCCATGATGGAAGCGCTCATGGCCTTCAAGCGGGCCGGCTGCGACGGGATTCTGACCTATTTCGCACCGCAAGCGGCGCGCCTGCTCAAGGGCTGAAGGCACAAATCAGGCTCGCGTTTTGAATCAACAGCCTGTTGAAGTGAATCAAGCTGTTCACGAACCGATTCCTCCGGCACAGGTAAAGCCATGACGTCCAACAGGTTTTTCGTTCTGGCAGCCGGATTGGCAGGGGCTGCCGGCGTGGCGTTGTCGGCGGCGGCAGCGCATCTGGCTGGAAGCCCCAATATCGGCACGGCAGCATCCATGCTGTTGATGCATGCCCCGGCCCTTCTGGCGCTGGGGCTTTTCGCACCGGGCCGGGTGCTGCGGCTCGCCGGTTTCGTGCTGCTTGCCGGGCTTGCGGTGTTTTCGGGTGATCTTCTGTTGCGTGAATTTGCCGGGTTCCGGCTGTTCCCCATGGCCGCCCCCATCGGCGGCTCGCTGATGATCGCCGGCTGGCTGGGGGCTGCGGCTTCGGCACTGATGGACAAGCGCTAGGCGGCTTGTTCCAAATTCCCGCACACCGGACTGTCATTGCGATAGGCTTGCTCCATTCTCCCCCCCTTGCTGTGTCCGCAAGCCGTGCGCCGCTTGCCGTCTCCCCGTGTGGGAGAAGGTGGCTGAGCGCAGCGAGGCCGGATGAGGGGTTCTCGGCACCGCCCCCTCATCCGGCCCTTCGGGCCACCTTCTCCCACAAGGGGAGAAGGCAAGATCCCGTCCTCCCGACCGACGACCGACAATTTCTATCCACCCCCACCGCCCCTCCCCCATACTCGCCCCGCTCCCCGCAATGGGACCCGGATCATGAGCCGGATGAACTGGGGCGGGGGCCGGTGCGGAGCCGGGGCGTGATCGCAAGCGCCCTGAGTGATGAACTCCCAGGTTC
>JBATMU010000240.1:0-14167 GCA_049289995.1 Rhizobiaceae bacterium
GCGACCGGCGACAGGCAGTTTGTCGTGCAGGAGGCGTTTGAGACGACGAGATCGTCCTTGGTCAGCACATTGTGATTGACGCCATAGACGATGGTCTTGTCGGCGCCTTCACCGGGAGCGGAAATCAGCACGCGCTTTGCGCCGGCAGCCAGATGCATGGCGGCCTTGTCGCGGGCGGTGAAAATGCCGGTGCATTCCATCGCGATGTCAATGTCGAGTTCGCCCCAGGGCAGCTTGGACGGGTCGCGCTCGGCCAGAACCTTGAAGCTCTCCGAACCGACCGAAATCCTGTCGCCATCGACGCGGACGTCATGGGGGAAACGGCCATGCACCGAATCATAGCGCATCAGGTGCGCATTGGTCTCGACCGGGCCGAGATCGTTGACGGCGACGATGTCGATGTCCTTGCGGCCTGATTCATAGATGGCGCGGACAACATTGCGGCCAATGCGGCCAAACCCGTTGATGGCGATCCGGACTTTCTTGCTCATTGAAGCTTCTCCCGTGCGATTATGGCGTTGCAAAGCTGCATATCGCAGATCTGCGGCGAATTAAACCGATTTAGCTGGCCATGCCGAAAATCTGCAGGCAAGCAGACATCATGTCCGCAGCGCTGCACGGCAGGCGGGCGCGGTTTGCATAGCGGCGTCAGCGGCAAGAATCCAGCGCCGGTGAGCGGGGAAATCGCCAAAGACAGGCCGGGGGCGGCGATTTTGCCGGCAGTTTCGGCCCTTCACGCGCATTTGCCGCAGGGCACGCCAGCCAATTTGGCATGCGTGCGCACAGAGCGGGGGACATTGGAGTGCGGCGGTTGACGTCCGCTTCGACCATTGCCTAAAGTTTTGCAGCCAAGGCGGCGGGGCTGAAAGCGATTCGGGGGCTGAACAGCCCGGACCGGAGATCATGACGGCGGACTTGACCCTCAGGGAAGTGATTGCGCGGCTGAACAAGGCAGTTGACCTGCTTGACAGGTCGGTTTCCGCTCGGCTCGAAAAAGACATGGATTTCAGCGAGGCCGAGGAAGAGGTGCAGCGTATGAACACCGACCGCGCGCGGCTGGCGCTGGAGCTCGACGGCTCGGAGGCCCGGGCCGAGCGGCTGGAAAACGCCAACCGCGAGGTTTCGCGGCGGCTGGTGACGGCGATGGAAACCATTCGCGCCGTGCTGGACCGCTGACCATGGCGCAAGTGACGGTCACCATTGACGGCAAGGCCTACCGGATGGCCTGCGACGAGGGTCAGGAAGAGCACCTGATGGGGCTCGCGCAAAAATTCGACCGCTATGTCACGCATCTCAAGGGCTCGTTCGGCGAGATCGGCGACCAGCGGCTGACGGTGATGGCCGGCATCATGGTCATGGATGAATTGTCCGAACTGCAAAAGCGCATCAAGGGCATGGAAAGCGAAGTGGCGACACTGCGCAAGACCCGCGATGACGCGCTGTCCAAGGCCGACAAGAACGACAGCGCGCTGACCGGAAGCCTGGCCGAATTGGCAGGCCGGATCGAGGCGATTGCCGGCAAGCTGACCGCCAAGGGCTGAAAAGCAAAGTCCCGCTTTCAGACCACGACCTTTTTGGCCACCCTTTCCTCATTGCCGAAGACCCTGAGATAGCGGGCGATTTCGCCGGGCTCGCCGGTGGCTTTTTCGGGATTGTCCGACAATTTAACCGCAGGTCGGCCATTGGCTTCGTTGACCTTGCAGACCAGCGAAATGGCGCGCAGCGCGTCGGAGCCGTCAGGCGCGCAGCCGATGAAATCATTGGTCAGATTGGTGCCCCAGCCGAAGGCCATGCGCACCTTGCCGCGAAAATGCGCATGGGTTTTTTCAATGGTCTCGACATCCAGCCCGTCGGAAAAGATCAAGAGCTTGTCGCGCGGATCACGGCCGCGTTCGCGCCAGAAGGCGAGGATTTTTTCGCCGCCCTCGATCGGCGGGGCGCTGTCGGGGCGAAAACCCGTCCAGTCGGCCACCCAGTCCGGCGCATCGCGCAGGAAGGCGGCGGTGCCATAGGTGTCTGGCAGCACGATCAGCAGATTGCCGCCATAAAGCTTGTTCCAGTCCTGCAGCACCCGGTAGGGCGCGGCTTTGAGCTCGGCGTCATTGTCGGCTAGGGCGGCGGCCACCATGGGCAGTTCATGGGCATTGGTGCCGAGCGCTTCCAGATCGGTGTCCATGGCAAGCTTGACGTTGGAGGTGCCGGTGAAGGATTCGCCGATGCCTTCCTTCAGCGCCTCCACGCACCAGCGCTGCCAAAGGAAGGAGTGCCGCCGCCGCGTGCCGAAATCCGAAATGCGGATGTCGGGCAGTTTCTTCAGCCGTTCGACCTTGGCCCACATCTTGGTCTTGGCGCGGGCATAGAGGACGTCGAGCTCGAACTCGGCATATTTTCGCATGGCGGCGCGCGACCGCAGCTCGTTGATGATCGACAGGGCCGGAATCTCCCACAGCGTGGTATCAGTCCAGAGGCCCTCAAACACCAGTTCAAACTGGCCGTCGCGGCGGCGCAGGTCGAAATCCGGCAGGCGGAATTCGGCAAGCCAGGCCAAAAAGTCCGGCGAGAAAATCTGCGTGCGGCCATAAAACGTGTTGCCCGCCAGCCAGATCATTTCCTTTTTGGAAAAGCGCAAGGTGCGGGCATGCTCCAGCTGCTCGCGCAGCTCGGTCATGTCGATTTCCTCGGCAAGCCGCACGGAGGTTGTGCGGTTGATGAGCGAAAACGAGGCGCTGACGTCGCGATAGGAGCGCCAGATCATCTGCAGCATCATCAGCTTGTAGAAATCGGTGTCGAGCAGCGACCGCACGATGGGGTCGAGCTTGAACGTATGGTCGTATACCCGTTTGGCGATGTCTATTCGGCTCATGTCCGGACCGGAATGTTGGAGGGGTTCAGGACAGGACGACGCCTGCAGCGCGCATTTCCCTGGTCATGGCGGCAAGCGAGCCGCCAAGATCAATGGCGCGGCAGGCGGCCATTTCCACCGTGACGGAAAAGCCCAGCCTTGCGGCATCCAATGCCGAATAGGCCACGCAATAGTCGGTGGCCAGCCCGCACAGGGTGAGCGATGTCAGCCCGCGTTCGCGCAGATAGCCCGATAAGCCGGTCGGCGTGCTGCGGTCGTTTTCGAAAAACGCCGAATAGCTGTCGATGGCCGGGCGGAAGCCCTTGCGTATGACAAGTTCGGCCTTGGTCAGGTTGAGCGCCGCATGGAATTCAGCGCCTTTTGTGCCCTGCACGCAATGGTCCGGCCACAGGGTCTGCGGACCATAAGAGGCCTCGATCTGGGTGAACGGCGCAGCCCCCGCGTGGGCGGAGGCGAAGCTTGAATGGCCGGCGGGGTGCCAATCCTGGGTGAGGATGACATGCCTTGCCTTTGCAATCAGCGTGTTGACGCCGGGCAGGATGGCGTCGCCGTCATTGACCGCCAGCGCGCCGCCGGGGCAGAAATCATTCTGGACATCGATGACAATCAGCGCCTTGCCGGTCATGGCCTCGCTCCCAAACCGTGTTTTGCGCATAGGGCGGCCAAGCGGCGGCTGCGTCAACCCCCGGCAGATCAGCTTTCAAGCTCTTCGCGCAGCATTTCCAGCTCCAGCCATTCCTCTTCCAGCCGCGCCAGCTCGGCGCGCTTGGCATCGGCCTTTTCGGCGGTTTTGGAAAATGCCTGCGGATCGCGGGCGTAAAAGGCCGGATCGTGCATCTTGTCGTCGAGTGCGGCGATATCGGTCTGGAGGGCGTCAATCTTGCCGGGCAGGGATTCGAGCGCGAATTTCTGCTTGAAGGACAGTTTTTTGGCCGGTTCGGCAGATTTTTCGCGAGGTTTGCCGGAGTCCGTCCGCTTGTCTGTGCCGGAAGGTGACTTGCCCGGTTTTGCCGCCGCGCGCTGGGCCAGCATGTCGGTATAGCCGCCGGCATATTCGGTCCAGCGCCCGTCACCTTCCGGCGCAATGATGGAGGTCACGGTCCGGTCGAGAAAGTCGCGGTCATGGCTGACCAGGAGCACGGTGCCGGGAAAGCCCGCCACCAGTTCCTGCAACAGGTCGAGCGTTTCCATGTCGAGATCATTGGTCGGCTCGTCGAGCACCAGAAGATTGGCCGGGCGCGACAGCACGCGGGCGAGGATCAGCCGGGCGCGCTCGCCGCCCGACAATTCGCCGACCGGTGAGCGCATTTGCTCGGGCTTGAACAAGAAGTCCTTCATCACCGAGGCGACGTGCTTTTCCTCGCCATTGATGACCAGTGTTTCGCCGCGCCCGCCGGTCAGGAAATGGGCGAGCGTCTCTTCGGGATCAAGATCGCGCTTCTGTTCGAGCGTGGCGATCTCCAGATTGGCGCCGAGCCGGATGGAGCCGGAATCAGGGGCGAGCGCGCCGGTCAGCATGGAGAGCAGCGTGGTCTTGCCCGCGCCATTGGGTCCGATGAAGCCGATGCGGTCGCCGCGCAGGATGCGGGCCGAAAAATCAGTGACGACCGGCACGTCATCATAGGTCTTGGAAATCCGTTTGGCCTCGATCACCAGCCGTCCGGATTCACCGGCCTCGGCGGCGGCCATTTTCGCCAGCCCGTCCGGGCCGCGCCGCGTGCGGAAGGTGTCGCGCATGGAATGCAGCTCGCCAAGCCGGCGCATGTTGCGCTTGCGCCGCGCGGTCACGCCATAGCGCAGCCAATGTTCTTCGCGGACGATCTGGCGGCCAAGCTTGTGCTGGTCGCGCTCTTCCTCTTCCAGAACCTGATCGCGCCAGGCCTCGAAATGCGCAAACCCCTTGTCGAGCCGCCGCGTCTGGCCGCGGTCGAGCCAGACCACGGATTTCGACACGCGCTCCAGAAAGCGCCGGTCATGCGAAATGACCACAAGCGCCGAGGCCATGCGGGCGATTTCGCCTTCCAGCCATTCGATTGCCGAAAGATCGAGATGGTTGGTCGGCTCGTCCAGCAGCAGGATGTCTGGTTCTGGGGCCAAAACGCGGGCAAGGGCGGCGCGGCGCGCTTCGCCGCCGGATACCGTTTCGGGGTCTTCGTCGCCGGTCAGGTCAAGATGTTCGAGCAGGAAGGTCACCCGGTGCGGGTCATCGCCCGGTCCAAGACCGGCCTCGACATAGGCGCGCACAGATTTTGCGCCCTGCCAGTCCGGAGCCTGCGGCAGGTAGCGGATCGTGGCCGAGGGCTGGCGGAAGACCACACCGTCCTGCGCCTCGGCGAGACCGGCGGCGATTTTCAAAAGCGTTGATTTGCCTGACCCGTTGCGGCCGACCAGCGCGATGCGGTCGCCTGCTCCGGCGGCGAGATTTGCCCCTTCAAGAAGCGGCGTGCCGCCGAATGTCAGCTTTATGGCGTCAAGATTGAGAAGCGGCGGGGCCATGCATGTTCCGGTCAGGTTGGTCGGCGGCCTGTCTGGCGCGCGCGGGGCCTTACGTCAAGCTGGCGCGGCGATGCGGGCCATGAGCATGGCGCGGCCCTTGCCGAGCGATACTGTGGCGCGGCGCTGGACGCTATTGGAAAGGACGAGCGAGGAGCCGAACGGTACGTCGCGATTGGCAAGCGGCCAGCGCACGCCGGTAACGCTGAGGTCCGACAGGTCCGAAAACGCCAGAATGGAGAACAATGTGCCGTCCGGCCAATCCGGCGATTGCCTGTTGCCTGCAAGCGGCAGGCCTTCTTCGATGCCGCTGGTCAGCAGCACCGGAATGCCGCGCTCGCCAAGGCTGATGGCGGCGGCCAAATGCAGGAAGGCGTGATCGGTGCGTTCGCCGCCAAATGCACCGGCCAGCACCAGACGGTCTGCGCCGCGCGCCAGGGCGGCCTCGATGGCGATTTCGCCGTCGGTGCGGTCCTTGTCCTCGGGCCAGACTTCGCGCGGGACGCCCGAATGGGATTGCATGTCGTCCGGGCTGGCGGAATCAAAATCGCCAAGCCACAGCTCGGGTGTAACGCCAAGGGCTGCGGCATGGCGCATGCCGGAATCGGCGGCAATGACGCGTGCGCCGGCAATCTGGCCCTGAAGGCGCGGCGTGACGGTCAAATCGCCGCCCAGAAGGATCACGAACAGGCTCATGCCGGGCAGGTAGCATTCCGGCCGGGATCGCGAAAGCCGGGCGGACTTGAAATGGCAGCCGCGCGGCATTATTCTCGCCCTGCTCTAACGGGGTGCCGGTCTTCTGACCGGCTGAGAGGCCAGACGGGGAAACCCGGGCCAACCCGCCGAACCTGATCCGGCTAGCACCGGCGGAGGGATTAGATGCGATGCTGCGGCACGCCTTCTTTCTCTGAATTGCAATCGAGAAGGAGGCATCATGATCCGTCCCGCAATCCTGCCGGCATTTGCCGCACTTGCGCTTGCAGGCGCACCTGCCAGCGCCGCGACGCTGACGGTCTATGCCTATGACGGCTTCATCGCCGAATGGGGCCCGGGCCCGCAGATCGAGAAGGCCTTCGAGGCGCAATGCGGCTGCGATCTGCTTTTTACCGGCGCGCCGGATGGGGTGGCGCTGCTCAACAAGGTCAAAATTGAGGGCGACAGGACCAAGGCTGACATCGTGCTGGGCCTCGACACCAATTTGACGGCCGAAGCCGGGGCAACGGGGCTGTTTGCGCCGCATGGCATCGATACCGCGAAACTGAAGGTTCCCGGCGGTTTTGCCGATGATGTGTTCGTTCCGTTCGACTACGGCTATTTCGCCGTGGTCTATGACACGCAAAGCCTGACATTACCGCCCAAAAGCCTGAAGGAACTGGTCGAGGGCGATCCGTCGCAAAAGATCATTCTCGAAGATCCGCGCACCTCGACGCCGGGTCTTGGCCTGGTCCTTTGGATGAAGGCTGTCTATGGCGACAAGGCTGGTGAGGCGTGGGCAAAGCTCAAGGGCAGGGTGCTGACGGTGGCGCCGGGCTGGAGCGAAGCCTATGGCCTGTTCACCAAGGGCGAAGCGCCAATGGTGTTGTCCTACACGACATCGCCTGCCTACCACATGATCGTGGAGAAATCCGGCCGCTACCAGGCAGCAGCCTTTTCCGAAGGGCACTACCTGCAGGTCGAAGTGGTCGGCATGACGAAAAATGGCGCGAAAAATCCGCTGGCGGCGCAGTTCATGGCCTTCATGACCGGCCCCGGGTTTCAGGACGCCATCCCCGCCGCCAATTGGATGTATCCGGCCGGACAGATCAGCGGGACGCTCGATCCGGCTTGGGCCGGGCTGGTCAAACCTGCCAAAACCCTGCTGTTTTCGCCGGAAGAGGTGTTTGCCAACCGCAAGGGCTGGACGGAGGAATGGCTCAAGGCCTTCGCACCATGAGACCGGGCGCCGCAACCGGATTGGCCGCTCTCGGCTTTCTGGCGCTGCTCGGCAGCGGGACGATTTTCGGCCTTGCGCTGGCGGGCGGCGATGCTGGCATTTTCAATGCAAGACTGGCGGGCGTGGTCAGGTTTACGCTTCTTCAGGCGGGCCTGTCGGCGTTGTTGTCGATTCTGCCGGGGTTGGCGCTGGCGCTGGCGCTGCACCGCAACAGGCAGTTTCTCGGGCGCGGATTGATGCTCTCCCTCCTTGCTCTGCCCTTCGCCCTGCCTTCGCTGGCCGGGGTTCTGGCCATGCTGTCGCTCTATGGCCGGGCCGGGCCGTTGGCGGGTGTCATTGAGGCGCTCGGCCTGCCGCAATGGCCGGGCATTTACGGGCTGACCGGCATCGTGGCGACGCATGTGTTTTTCAACATGGCGCTTGCTGCGCGGCTGTTTCTGGCAGCCCTTGATGCGGTGCCCGCCAATGAATACCGGTTGGCTGCGCAATTGGGCATGGACAGGCGGGCGCGGCTGCGTCGGGTGGAATGGCCGGTGCTGAGGGCTGCGCTGCCCAATGCGCTGATGCTGGTTTTCATGCTGTGCATGACCTCGTTCGCCATCGTGCTTCTGGCCGGCGGCGGACCGGCGGCGACCACGCTGGAAGTGGCGATCTATCAAGCGCTGCGGTTTGATTTCGATCCGGGCCAGGCCGCAATGCTGACGGCCGTGCAGGCCGGGCTGGCGGCGCTTCTGGCGCTCATCGCAAGCCGGTTTGGGCTTTCGCTGCTGCCTGATGCCTCAGCGCATGTCGGCCAAATGTCACGGCCTCATGCCAGACGGAGCGCGCGGGCCACCCGCACGGACATGGCCGTTATCCTGTTTTCGGCGGCCTATTTGATTGCGCCGCTCGGCATGATCGCCGCCTGGGGATTTGCCGCCGATCTTGGCAGGCTGGCAGGCGAGGCTGTGGTGCAACGTGCCGTTTTCAACAGTCTCGGCCTTGCCCTCATTTCCGGCCTGCTGGCCATCGGCCTTGCTGCTGCATTGACGCTCGGCCAGAGGCGGCTGGCGCAGCGCGGCGGATTGGGCCGCGCTGCAGCCAAAGTCATGGCAACGGCACCCTTTCTGGTTCTGGTGCTGCCGTCGATCGCCATAGGCTCGGGCTGGTTCCTGCTGCTGCGGCATTGGACCGATCCCGCGCCGTTTGCGCCTTTCATGGTGGCATCGGTCAATGCGGCCATGGCCTTGCCATTTGCCGCTGGCCTGCTGCGGCCAGCCCTTGACCTCGCGGCCGGCCGCCATGACCGGCTGTGCGCATCACTTGGCATTTTCGCCTGGGCAAGATTTGCGCTGGTGGAATGGCCGGTAATGAAGCGCCCGTTGCTTGCGGCGCTGGCGCTGGCCATGGCGCTGTCGATGGGCGATCTTGGGGTCATAGCCCTGTTTGGCGGCGACCGTCTTGTGACATTGCCCTATCTCGTGCAGGCGCGCATGGGCAGCTACCGCACCCAGGATGCCGAGGGACTGGCGCTGATGCTGGCAGTGATCTGCCTGCTGCTTACTCTGGCCGCTGTGCAAGCGTCGAAGGAAAAACCCGCATGACCGGACCCTCCGTCACATTTGAAAATGTTGTTTTCCGGCGTCCTGGTTTCACTTTGTCGCTGAACATGGCGATCGAAGGCGGCATGACGGCGCTGATGGGGGCGAGCGGCTCGGGCAAATCCACCGTGCTTGACTTGTTGGCAGGGTTTGAGGCGCCGCAGGAAGGACGGATCCTGGTCGGCGGACAGGACGTGACCGGGCTTGTGCCGCATGAACGGCCGGTCTCCCTGGTATTTCAGGACAACAACCTGTTTGCGCAACTCGATGCACGGGCGAATGTGGGGCTCGGAATATCGCCGCGCCTCAGGCTTTCGCCGGCAGATGAAGCGCGGGTTGCGGCAGCCCTTGCCGAAACCGGGCTCAAGGGCAAGGAAGGCCGCCGGCCCTCGGAAATGTCGGGTGGCGAGCGGCAAAGGACGGCTTTGGCGCGGGCTTTGGTGCGGGACCGCAAGGTGCTGCTGCTGGACGAGCCGTTTGCCGCCCTCGGTCCGGCCATGCGCCAGGACATGGGCGAACTGGTCCGCGAATTGGCGGCGCGGCATGGGATGACGATTGTGCTGGTCACCCATGATCCGGCCGAAGCGCTCCGGCTGGCGGATCAGGTGGTATTCCTGCAGGACGGGAAATTGGCAGCCCAGGGGCCTGCCGACAGGATCTTGCGCCAAAATGACGGGCCGGTCGGCGATTATCTTGGCGAGCGCCGCGGCTGATTTGCCCGCAAGCCGACACATTTTGATGGCATTGGGCGGCGAAAGGTGGCCGCAAGGCAGCCAGTTGCGGCTTTTCAGGTGCGCCGTGATTGGCTAAGCCTGAGCAGCGGAGGATGAACGACTGGGTTTTTCAGCACGGCAGTCAGGCATGAACAGGCAGGCAGGCCGCTTTCGGCTGCCGGCGGCGCTGGTTTTTGCGCTGCTCTTATCCGGCTGCACGCTGACCAATGCCGTCAAGCCCGATTCGTCGATCAAGCCGTCCGACAATCCGGTCATTGTTGACAATGTCACCAATGACAAGTTCGCAGCGGTCGCCCGCCAGCAGCATCCACGCATCCTTGCCACTTATGGCGGCGAATATTCCGACAAGAAGCTCGAATTGATGGTTGCCAAGGTGGTTGGCCGGCTGACCGCCGTGTCGTCCAATCCGGCGCAGACCTACCGGATCACCCTGTTGAATTCGCCCAACGTCAATGCCTTTGCGCTGCCGGGCGGCTATCTCTACATCACGCGCGGCCTTCTGGCGCTCGCCAATGATTCTTCCGAGCTTGCCGCCGTCATCGCCCATGAAATGGGTCATGTAACGGCCAATCACGGCCAGCAGCGCCAGCAGAAGGAAGCCGAGGAAGTGCTGGCGGCGAAGGTTGTTTCCGACGTTTTGGGCGAGAACCCGAACGCCAAGGCCGCCCTGGTGCGCGGCAAACTGCGGCTCGCGCAATTTTCGCGCAACCAGGAGCTGGAAGCGGACGCTATCGGCATCAAGATGATCGGCGAAGCCGGATACGACGCCTTTGCCGCCGCCCGGTTCCTGAAAGCCATGGATGTTTTCTCCGGCATGCGGGCCGTCAGCGGCGCCAGCGACGCCAGCCTCGACTTTCTCGCCTCGCATCCCAATGCGCCGCAGCGCATCGATTTGGCCTTGCGGCATGCGCGCGCCTTCGGACAGGCAGGCAGCGGCGAGATAGCCCGCGAGGCCTACCTGGCCGGCATTGACGGCATGCTGTTCGGCGATACGCCCGAGGAGGGCTATGTGCGGGGCAGACGTTTCCTGCATCCGCTGCTCGGCGTGACGTTTTCGGTGCCGGACGGCTTTGTCATCGACAATACAGCGGCGGCCGTCACCGCAGCCGGGCCGGGTGAAGTGGCAGTCCGCTTTGATGGGGTGACGGTTGAGGGCACGCCGGCGCTCGCCGATTACATCCGCTCGGGCTGGGTCACGGGCCTTCGTCCGGAGACCGTGCGCACTGTGACGATCAACGGCAATGAGGCGGCGCGCGCGCTGGCCGAAGCGGGCGGCTGGAAATTTGACGTGACGGTGATCCGCTCGGAAGGCAAAATCTACCGGCTTTTGACCGCTGCACCCTTGGCCAGCACGCAGCTTGAAAGCACCGCCGAAGCCGCGGCCAGCAGCTTCCGCGCCTTGACCGCCCAGGAAAAAGCCGCGCTCAAACCCTTGCGCATTTCTGTCGCATCGGCTTCCGCCGGCGACACTGCCGCAACGCTTGCAGCGAAAATGGGCGGCGTTGACCGCAAGCTGGACCTGTTGCGCGTGCTCAATGCCAAGACCATGACCTCGGGCTTTTCAGCTGGCGAGAAAGTCAAACTGGTCATTGCCGAGTAGGACAACGGCAGGCCTACAGACCCTGACCGGATCCCGTCAGCACACCCTTCAGCTTCTCCAGGGCGCGCACCTCGATTTGCCGCACCCGCTCTTTTGAAACACCGAGCCTGTGACCGAGCTCCTCGAGCGTCGCGCCGTCCTCGGCCAGCCGCCGGGCGCGGATGACCTGCATCTCGCGGCTTGTCAGCACTGAAAATGCCGAATGGAGCGCCTGGCTGCGGCGTTCGCCATCAATGGCGTCTTCGGCCAGACGATCGGGGCCCGCAGCATCGCTGACCAGATAGTCCATGCGGCCCGGTCCGTCGCCATCATCGCCCAATGGCGCATCAAGGGCGACGTCAGCGCGCGAAAGCCGCATGTCCATGACCGCCACGTCGGCGACGCTGACGCCCAAAATGCCGGCAATCTGGCTGTGAATGGCGCTTGGATCGGTGGTTCCTGCCTGTGAAATCCGGGTGCGCAGGCGGCGAAGGTTGAAAAACAGCGATTTCTGGGCGGACGATGTGCCGCCGCGCACGATGGACCAATTGCGCAAAACATGGTCCTGCATTGCGGCGCGGATCCACCAGGCGGCATAGGTGGAAAACCTGAGGCCGCGCTCCGGCTCGAACCGGGCCGCCGCTTCCAAAAGCCCGACATGGCCTTCCTGAACAAGATCGGCCATTGACAGGCCATAGAAGCGGAACTTGCCTGCCATGGCGATGACCATGCGCATATGTGCGGTGACGATCCGGTTCATCGCCTGCTGGTCGCCGCACTCTTTCCAGGCCAGGGCCAGGTTTTGCTCTTCGTCCCGCTCCAGATAGGGCGCCGACATTGCTCGGCCGATCATCTTGCGGCCTTCCGGTGTGTTGCGCATTTGTGCCTCCTGACGCCGATCAAGCCCAATGCTGGTTCCCACCGGTTTACGTGGCATCGTGACTTTGGATCACTATCGGCAATCACAAGTGCGTGAACGGAAGGCATGTAAAAAAACCCGGCACAGGGCCGGGTTTTTCAGAAATGTTCAGCTTTGAAAGCGTGGGCGGATCAGGCCGCCTCTTCCTGCTCGGCCTGTTCGGCTTCCTCGTTGTCAGCCTTGGCGCCGCGCTTGGGGCCCTTGTTCAGATTGGTCTCGATCAGGCGCACGGCTTCGGTGTCGGACACCTTGTTGACGGCGGCGATCTCGCGGGCCATCCGGTCGAGGGCTGCTTCATAAAGCTGGCGCTCGGAATAGGACTGTTCAGGCTGGTTTTCGGCACGATAGAGGTCACGGACCACTTCGGAGATCGAAATCAGATCGCCCGAATTGATCTTTGCATCATATTCCTGGGCGCGGCGCGACCACATGGTGCGCTTGACGCGGGCGCGGCCCTGCACGACCTTGAGGGCGCGTTCGACATAATCGGTCTCCGACAGCTTGCGCATGCCAATGGCTTCGGCCTTGGCGACCGGCACCTTCAGGCGCATCTTGTCCTTCTGGAAATCGATGACGAAGAGCTCAAGCGTGTGGCCGGCGACAACCTGCTCGTCGATGGTCACGATCTGGCCAACGCCATGGGCCGGATAGACGATGAACTCGCCCGTCTTGAAACCATTGCGCGTTGCCGTCTTTTTCTGCTGGTTCGCCATGTGCCCTGCCGCTCCTGTTGTTTGTCCGGATTTGCATCCGGCTGTTGCCCGCATGGCAGAGAACGCAATGTCAAACCGTTCCCGGTCCGGGCAAACTGCGCGATGCGCAGGAAAAACCCGAAAAAAAGAGGCCCAAGTCGCCTTGGCCCCGTCTCTGGAGAACTGTTTTCAGTGAATCACGCTGCAGCGCCGCGAAGAGTGAATGCGCCGGCAAGCTCACCGGCAAGTTCAGGTAACCTATCATAAACACATGGCGAAATCAAGGAAATGCTGCGACAGCGAAAGAACCGGCAGGCGCATGTTGCCCGGCAAGGTTAATTTCGCCATGCCGCTGGGGCAGGCCCTGCGGTCAATCGCCGCCGCCTGGCTTGTCTGAAAAAAACTTCTCGAACTTGCCCTCGATGCCGTCAAAATCCTTGGCGTCGGCAGGCGGCTCTTTCTTGGCCGTGATGTTGGGCCAGGTCACGGCAAAATCCGCATTGACCTTCAGCCATTTTTCAAGCCCCGGCTCGGTGTCGGGCTTGATGGCGTCGGCCGGGCATTCCGGCTCGCAAACGCCGCAATCAATGCACTCGTCGGGATGGATGACGAGCATGTTCTCGCCCTCGTAGAAGCAGTCGACCGGACACACTTCGATGCAGTCCATGTATTTGCACTTGATGCAATTGTCGACGACGACATAGGTCATGCTCTGGCTCCGGCTTGTTCGCAGGGCCTTGGCCGTCCCGCGATCCGCGCGTCACCTAACGCCTTTGCGCCCCTGTTTCAAGGCTTGGTCGCCGGTGCGGCAATTTCGTCATAGAGTTTTTGCGCTTCGGGCGCGGGTCCGCGCCGATCCGCGCAGGCTGTGATCCGGCAGATAAGGATCCGCCCCGGCAAGGCAATTGTCAGGACGTCGCCGGGCCGGACAAGTGCTGCCGCCTTGGCGGTTTTCTGGCCGTTGATCCGGACGCCGCCGGATTCAGCCAAAGTTGCCGCCAGTGCCCTGGTTTTGACCAGACGCGCATAAAACAGCCATTTGTCGAGACGCTGGCTGCCGTCCGCAGGCTGCAACAAGGCCGCAGGCTTCTACTTCTTGAGCTGGTCGCGCAGGGCGGCAAGCTTGGCGAAGGGCGAATCCGGATCAATCCGCACCGGCTTTTCGGTAACAGGCTTGCGCGCCTCGAAACGTTCGGGCCTGCCGCCGTCGGAATGGCGCGGCGCATTGCCGCCCTGATCGTTTTTCCGCGGACCCTTGCCATGGAACTCGCCGCCTTTTCCGCCATTGTGGCGCTGTGGCTGGCCGGTACGCGGGGGCTGGGCTGCATCACCACCCTCGGCACGTTGGCCTTCCGGACGCGCGCCGCCATGCCT
>JBATMU010000241.1:0-2270 GCA_049289995.1 Rhizobiaceae bacterium
GTCTCCTCACGGGGCGCTGATCTCCTCCAGAGATCGCAGGCTAGAAAAAAGAAAGCGATTACGCAAGCGCTTTCTTTTGGCCGGAGATTTTGCATGATGGCAGCCAAGTCGCCTTTTCTTACGCCTCAACGGTAAACGGCAGGTGAGCTTGGTGGCGCTTGCCCGACCCGCAACGCTTGCACCTAAATGGGTCGTTTCTGTCCCAGTCCCCTGCCCTCCCCCGGATCAAACGCTTAGGCAGGACAAAACCCCATGACAAAACCTTTGTGGTTTTGGGAGGTTTTGGGCACCATGTGGCATGATCATCGGATACGCCCGCGTAAGCACAGAGGACCAGAACCTGGACGGCCAGCTTGACGCCTTGAAGGCGGCGGGTGCTGAGAGGATCTTCGCTGACAGGATCACCGGCACGGCCCGCAGCAGGCCCGAGCTGGACCGCTTGCTCGATCAGTTGCGCCAGGGTGACGTGATCACCGTCACCAAGTACGACCGCCTCGCCCGTTCCCTGCGCGATCTTCTCGACATCGTGGACGCGATCCAGGCGCGCGGCGCGGGATTTCGGTCCTTGGCCGAGGACATCGACACCACCACGCCAGCCGGGCGGCTGGTCTTTCATGTGTTCGCATCTATCGCCCAGTTCGAGCGGGAGCGGATTTCGGAACGGACGAAGGAAGGGTTGGATGCCGCGCGGAAGCGTGGGCGCGTCGGGGGCAGGCCCCCTGCCCTATCCGCCGCACAGAAAGCCGAGGTGCGCCGGATGCGGGATGAGGAGCTGCGCCCACTATCCGAGATCGCGCAGCTCTTCCGTGTCAGTGTGAAAACGATAAGACGAGTGTGATAGACCCAAGGATCTGCCCCTGTGAGGATGCTTTTCCGAAGTGTTCACCGAGCGCGCGCGGTATTTTCCTGAGATTAACTGAATTTCCGCAGGCTCGGTGCCAGATCCCAAGGACGGCAGTGCTTTATGGAAACGAAGTTTACCCAGTTCCTGCGCACGGGCGGGAGCGCCGAATTTTTCATTCGGCGCAAGGCCGATGTGTGGGTTGGGGGGCGGACGGCCCTTTCCATCAAGAGTGAGTTTCCGAACTATGCGGCCCTGCGCGACAACTTCGCGGCCAGGCTGGATACTGTCATCCAGTCGAATTCGGCGATGCTTCTGCAAGCCATCAGCGCACAATATGACCCGCCCCTGACAGCGGCAGAGCTGCCGGGTGTCAGCGCCGCCCGCGCCGACACTCTTGCTCTATGGGAGGAGCGGATCGAGGTCATCTGGACTGAATGGCATTCTCACCTCCAGCGACTGCGCCCGATCCGAGAGGCGATGGAGCAGCATCTTTTGCGCGGATTCGCAGCCTTGATCAATGAGTTGCGACAGCGGGACCTTGGTATCCGTCAGTACGTTTGGCGGTCGCGCGATGACGGCAAGGTGCGATCATCGCATGCGCAGTATGATGACCAGGTGTTCAGTTGGGATGACCCGCCGGAGGGTGGGCACCCAGGACAGGCCTTCAACTGTCGCTGCCACGCAGAGCCCTTCGTTCAGGACCAAGTGGTGTCCCAACAGAATTGGGACGGTTTCACATTCCGTTATGGCGACGCCGATCGCGAGCAAATGCACCGCAACGCCGAGACCGAGATGCGGGCCTTGCGGCCTGCGATTGAAGCTCTTGCCGCCCTGCCCGACAAGACAGCGGATCAAGAGGCACAGCAACGGGCGTTGGCAGAGGCATTCAGGGTCGCAGCCTATCGTTACGAACTGGCATCACTAGAGCCGGGCGCGCTGGCCCGCTCAGGTCTGTTGTTCGGGCCAGATGCTGATCGTGCACGACTGATCGCCGAAGCCGAGGCCTATCGCAAAGGCGCCGATGAAATGGCCCGTGGCATGTCAGCCAGCCCTTTCTTCGACGGGATCCATCCTGCCGCCGTATTGAACGAGCTTCGCCGGGATGCGCCTGAAAGTTCAGGGCAGTTCCTGAATTCTTTAGTTCTGATGGCGGGTGTAAAATATCTACCGCAGGGTCTGGTAAGCGAAGATGAGCGGTTTGCCGCGCTGCGCGACATTGGCCGTGGCTTCGTCGCGGCAGCTCGTGCCGTCGAACAGGAACGTAACCAACGCGGGGTCTATGATACCGCTCAGTGGAACGACCTCAGCGCTGACTTGCTGCGCATCGCCGGACAAGGCGTCTCCATGGCCGATGCCCGTGCCGTCAATGACGGGATGCTCATCGAGACCGGGCGTCGCTTCTATCCTGACGCCCTGGCGCTGGTAA
>JBATMU010000242.1:0-2688 GCA_049289995.1 Rhizobiaceae bacterium
CTCGATCGCTGCGGTGGCGCTCAACGCCTTCTTCAACGGCGCATCGGGCAATGCCGAAGATGCCCGCGAAGCCGCCATGGCTGCAGAAGCCTGACCGTTTCCAAAGGCCAAAACAGAAAGGGCCGCAGCGATGCGGCCCTTTTCATTTGTCGCGAATAGATCGGCTCACACCGAAAAACTCGTCCCGCAGCCGCAGCTGGCCACCGCATTCGGGTTCTGGATCTTGAAGGCCTGACCCATCAGGTCATCGACGAAATCAATGGCCGAGCCGCCCATATAGGCGAGCGACATCTCGTCGATCAAAACGGTCGCGCCCAGTTTTTCGAGCACCACGTCATCGTCATTGCGGCTGTCGACCAGCTCGTACTTGTAGGAAAATCCCGAGCAGCCGCCGCCTTCCACCGAAATCCTGAGGGCCGTCTTGCCCGGTTCGCCCGCCAAAATTTTGACAATGCGGCGTGCGGCGGCATCGGTCAGTTCGACACTGGAAGGCTGGACAATGGCGTTCATGGCGGCACCTTGCGCGGGTTGATGCTGGATAGGTAAGAATGGCCGCATGACAAGTCAACCAACAGTCCCGGACGGCATCGGCTTTGGCTACCGTCCGCGTGCACAATATGCCTGTGATCCGGCAGCCTCGCGCGGCAGGTTTTACAGTGAAAGCGAAAGCCCGACCCGCACGCCTTTCCAGCGCGACCGCGACCGCATCATCCATTCCACCGCCTTTCGTCGCCTCAAGCACAAGACCCAGGTGTTCGTCGCCCATGAAGGCGATCATTTCCGCACGCGGCTGACGCACACGATCGAAGTGGCGCAGATTGCCCGGGCGCTGGCCCGTGCGCTCCGGCTCGATGAAGACCTCGCCGAGGCCATCGCGCTGGTGCATGATTTTGGCCATACGCCGTTCGGCCATACCGGCGAGGATTCACTCGATGCCTTGATGGCCGATTGGGGCGGGTTTGACCACAATGCACAATCCTTGCGGATCGTCACCCGGCTTGAGCAGCGTTACGCCGAGTTTGACGGGCTGAACCTGACCTGGGAGACGCTGGAAGGACTGGTCAAGCACAATGGCCCGTTGACCAGTGCAGACGGCAAGGGGCTGCAAGGCGCGGTGCGCAAAACCATTCTGGATTTCGATGCGCTGTTTCCATTGGGCCTGAGCGAACATGCCTCGCTGGAAGCGCAATGCGCGGCGATTGCCGATGACATTGCCTACAACACCCATGACATTGACGACGGCATCCGCTCGGGCCTGCTCAATCTCGGCATGCTGGAGTCCTTGGCGCTGCCGGGCAGCCTGCTAAGGCAGGTGAGGGCGCTTTATCCGGCGCTCGATGCGGTCCGCACCGGCCATGAATTGATGCGGCGGCAGATCACCGCTTTTGTCGAGGACGTTATTTCCCATTCCGCTGCCGCCATCACGCGGCTGAACCCGCTGTCCGCCGATGACGTGCGCCGCTGCGGCGAGACCATTGTGGCATTTTCACCGGAAATGCGCGCACAGGAAAAAGAACTGAAGGCGTTCCTGTTTGCCAATCTCTACCGGCACCCGGACGTGGTGCGGGTGCGAAAGGGTGCGGACCAGATCGTCCGTGACCTGTTCGGCCTGTATTTCGCCGATCCGCGCGCCATGCCCGAAGGCTGGCGTGAAGGCCTGGACGCCGCTTCCGATGTGGTCAAGGCCCGCCATGTTGCTGATTTTCTGGCTGGCATGACCGATACCTATGCCATCAAGGAGCATCGCCGGCTGTTTGACCGGACGCCCGAATTGGTCTAGCGCCTTGCCACCCGGCGCGCGGCAGCCGGATTCATGCGGACGGACACTGATGAACCTTTTTTCGGAATTCAATCATCGCATCAAGAAAGCGGTGAAAACACTTGGACTGGATCAGAAAGATGGCGTTGCGCTTGATCTTTCCCGATTGACGGCCGAAGCGCCGCGCGATCCTGCCCATGGCGATATCGCCACCAATGCCGCCATGCTTCTGGCCAAGCCGCTGGGCCAGAACCCGCGCGCGCTGGCCGATTTGCTGGCCGTGGAGCTGCGCAAGGACAAGGATGTCGCCCATGCGGAAGCGGCGGGCCCCGGTTTTCTCAATATCCGCCTGTCGGATGATTTCTGGCGCAATTACCTGACGCTCATTCTGGGCGCTGGCGCGGATTTTGGCCGTTCGGCGCTTGGCGCGGGCAAAAAGGTCAATGTCGAATATGTCTCGGCCAATCCGACCGGCCCCATGCATGTCGGCCATTGCCGGGGTGCGGTGGTTGGCGATGCGCTGGCCAATCTGCTGGCCTTCGCCGGTTTTGACGTGACCAAGGAATATTACATCAATGACGCCGGTTCGCAGATCGACGTGCTGGCCGCATCGGTTCTGCTGCGTTACCGGCAGGCGCTCGGCCAAGACATCGGCGAAATTCCGGCCGGGCTCTATCCCGGCGATTATCTTGTGCCGGTCGGCGAGTCGCTCAAGGCCGAACACGGGCAAGAACTGCTGTCCATGCCCGAAGCTGAAGCGCTGGCCATCGCCAAGAATGCGGCTATATCCGGCATGATGGCGCTGATCCGCGAGGATCTCGCCGCGCTCAACGTCCATCACGACGTATTCTTTTCCGAGCGCACCCTGCATGAAAACAATGGCGCGGCGATCCGGTCGGCCATTACCGACCTGACGCTGAAAGGCCATG
>JBATMU010000243.1:0-5913 GCA_049289995.1 Rhizobiaceae bacterium
GTGCTGGCCGCCCTGGCCGGCGCCATGTCGGCAGTCGGCGGCCTATATGGTTCGCTGGCTTTCAACACGCCGAGCGGACCGTCCATCGTCGTCGCCGCCTTTGCGGTCTTCCTGGCAAGCCTCGCCGCCGGTGCGGCCATCACTGCTTTCAATAACCGCAAGGAGCCGGAACATGCAGCGTGAGCTGACCAAAAACCAGAAACTGGTCCGAGACAGGCTGGCTGCGGCATCCGGACCGCTGACTGCTTATGCGCTGCTCGATGACTTGCGCGGCGAAGGCTTTCGCGCCCCCTTGCAGGTTTACCGGGCGCTCGACAGCCTCATAAGCAGCGGGCTGGTGCACCGGCTGGAAAGCCTCAACGCCTTCGTCGCCTGCACCTGCGCCCATTCCCATGGCGAAGAGCGCACGGCCTTTGCCATTTGCGAGACCTGCGGGAAAACCGAAGAGTTTTCGGGAAAGGGCCTATCTGGCGAACTAGTGGAATGGATCGGCGCAAGGGCATTTTCGCCACGCCGGACGGTCATCGAAATCCGCGGCTGTTGCGCCCGATGTGCGGAAGCGCCCCAGTCAGCCTGAGGCCTCAGCGCGCTGTTGACCAGGCCAGCCAAAGCGCCACGAGTGCCAGCAGTGCAGACAGCACCTTGCGCACCAGCGTCCGCTGGCGCGGATTGGCCAGCAGCGGCGCAAGCTGTGCGCCGCCCAGCACGATTGCCGCATGAACGGCAGTCGCCACCGCAACATAGATGGCCGTCAGCACCAGCGTGCCATTGAGCACGTCACCGGCCGGATCGAGAAAGGCCGGCAGCAGCGTGACATAGAAGAGCGCCGCCTTCGGGTTCAGCACATTGGTGATGAAGCCGCGCAGAAAATACTTGCCGTCGCCTTCACCCTCCTCGGCGTCATCGCCGCCGCGCCAGCCGTCCGCCGCCAGATAGAGCATGAAGGCGACGCCCGCCCAGCGCAGCACCTCATAAAGGACGGGCGAAGCGCGGACCAATTCGGCCACACCAAATGCTGCCGCCAGACCGATCAGCAGCAAGCCGCTGGCCACGCCGGCCACCGAAGCCAGCCCGGCCCTAATTCCTTTCGTAACCGAAATGACCGCCAGCCAGGTCATGTTTGGCCCCGGCGTGAGTTCGATCAGCAGGCATGTCAATGTGAACGAGAGGAGGCTGGCCATGGAAGCGGTCAATGCGCCTCGTCCCAGTTCTTGGCCGCCCGCGCCTCGACCACCAGCGGCACGGCGAGATTGACCGCCGGCATGGCGGCGTTTTCCATGACGTGGCGGATGACCGGAATGGCGCGGTCCGCTTCGCTGTCCGCCGTTTCGAACACCAACTCGTCATGCACCTGCAGGAGCATTCTGGCATTGACCTTGGCGGCATCCAGCGCCGCCTCCATGCGGATCATCGCCCGCCGGATGATGTCGGCTGCCGCTCCCTGGATCGGCGCATTGATGGCGGCCCGTTCATTGAAGGCGCGCATCTGCGGATTGGGCGAGCGGATCTCGGGATAGTGCGCGCGGCGCCCGAACAGCGTTTCGACAAAGCCGTTCTCGCGGCAGAAGGCTTTTGTGTCATCCATGTATGCCTTGATGCCGGGGAAGCGCTCGAAATATTTCTTGATATAGGCGCCAGCCTCTTCGCGGCTGATCGACAATTGGTTGGCAAGGCCAAAGGCCGAGATGCCGTAAATGATGCCGAAATTGATCGCCTTGGCGCGGCGGCGCACCTCCGGCGGCATGCCCTCTACCGGCACGCCGAACATTTCTGAAGCGGTCATCGCATGGATATCGACGCCGTCGGCGAATGCCTGCCTCAGCTGCGGAATGTCGGCGACATGCGCCAGCACCCGAAGTTCAATCTGGCTGTAATCTGCAGAGATCAGCACATTGCCTGGTTCTGCGATGAAGGCGGTGCGGATCTTGCGGCCTTCCGCCGTCCGCACCGGAATGTTCTGCAGGTTGGGTTCTGATGAAGACAGCCGCCCGGTCGTGGTTGAGGCCAGCGCATAGGAGGTGTGCACGCGGCGCGTCTCGGGGTGTACGTAGCCGGGCAGGGCGTCGGTATAGGTGCTCTTGAGCTTGGTCAGCTGCCGCCAGTCGACAATGCGGCGCGGCAATTCATGGCCCTCAGCGGCAAGGTCTTCCAGCACCTGTGCGGACGTCGACCATTGCCCGGTCTTGGTCTTGGCGCCGCCCGGCAGGCCCATCTTGCCAAACAGGATGTCGCCCAATTGCTTGGGCGAGCCGGGATTGAAGCTCTCGCCGGCCAACGCCGAAATATCGGCTTCAAGGCGGGCGGCACTTTGCGCCAGCTCGCCCGACAGCCGCGACAGGATTTGCCGGTCAATGGCGATGCCGCGCTCTTCCATCCGCGCCAGCACATCCACCAAGGGCCGCTCCAGCCGCTCATAGACCGAGACCAGCCCTTCTGCCGCCAGCCGCGGCTTCAGCACTTGCCAGAGCCTGAGCGTCACATCGGCGTCTTCGGCTGCATATGCCGTCGCCTTGTCGATACCCACCATGTCGAAGGTAACGCGCGCCTTGCCGGTGCCGGTCGCCTCATCAAAGGAAATGGGTGTGTGGCCCAGCCATTTTTCCGACAGCGCGTCCATGCCGTGCCCGCGCCCCATGCCAGAATCCAGCGCATAGGACATCAGCATCGTGTCGTCGAACGGCGCGATATGGATGCCATGGCGCGCCATGACCAGCCAGTCATATTTCATGTTCTGGCCGATCTTCAGCACTTCCGGCGCTTCGAGCAGCGGCTTGATGAGCGCCAGCGCTTGCCGCACCGGAATCTGGCCTTCGGCCAGCCCGCCGCCCAATAAGTCGCCGACGCCGGATTTGTGGCCCAGCGGCACATAGGCCGCCTTGCCCGCCGTCACGCACAGCGAAAATCCGGCAAGTTCGGCCTGCATCGGGTCAAGCGATGTGGTTTCGGTGTCAAACGCCACAAGCCGCGCTTCGCGCGCCTCGGCAATCCAGGCGGAAAGCACCGCCTCATCGCGGATTGTCACATAGGCGCTTGTGTCAATTTTTGCGGCAAGCGCCGCATCCGCCCGCGCCTTGGCCAGATCAGAAGGCGTCATCATGCCGGATGGGGTTTCGGCCTTCGGTTTTTCCGCAACAGCCTTGTCCTGGCCGACATCCGGGCCATGCGCATTGCGCCCGGCTTCAACCGGCACATTGACGGCATCCACCGCCGAAGCGTCGGTGCCGGTCGCCTCCGCCACCCGGCGGGTCAATGAGGTGAATTCCATGGCTTTGAGGAACGCCACCAGCTTCGGCCCGTTGAGCGGATTGAGCATCAGCTCATCCAGCGGCCCGATGCCCGGCACATCATCCTTCAGCCGCACCAGTTCGCGCGACAGCAGGATCTTTTCGACATTTTCGGTAATCGCCTGCCGGCGTTTCTCCTGCTTGATCTCGCCCGCCCGCAAAAGCAGCGTGTCGAGATCGCCATATTCGCCGAGAAGAAGGGCAGCCGTCTTCGGGCCGATGCCCGGCGCGCCCGGCACATTGTCCACCGAATCACCGGTCAGCGCCTGCAGATCGATCATTTTCTCGGGCGGCACGCCCCATTTCTCGATTACTTCAGTGACCGAAATCTGCTTGTCCTTCATGCCGTCATACATCGACACCAGCGGTCCGACGAGCTGCATCAAATCCTTGTCGGACGAGATGATGGTGACATCGGCCCCCGCCTCGCGCGCCATCCGTGCGTAGGTTGCAATCAAATCGTCGGCCTCAAAGCCTTCCATTTCGATACAGGGCAGGTCAAAGGCCCGCGTCGCCTCGCGGATCAGCCCGAAGTGCGGCACCAGGTCTTCGGGCGGCGCAGTGCGGTTGGCCTTGTAGTCCGGATACATCGCATTGCGGAATGTCTTGGACGAATAGTCGAAAATCACCGCCAGATGGGTGGGCGTGATGCCCACATTCGTGTCGCGCGCATCCTGCACCAGCTTCCACAGCATGTTGCAGAAGCCCGACACCGCCCCGACCGGCACGCCGTCGGATTTGCGCGTCAAGGGCGGCAGCGCGTGATAGGCGCGGAAAATATATCCCGAACCGTCGATGAGAAACAGATGATCGCCTTTTTTCATGGAAGATGGATAGCGCGCCTTCCGCGGCAGGTCTATCGGGCCAGATCAGATGCTGACATCAATCGGGCAGGCGAGGAGGCATGGTCCTGACCTGCGCCCATCACGCATTCGTTACAAATCTGTAATGCGGCTTGTCCTTGATTCGCCACAATCGGCCACCCAGATACACCCTGTCGGCAAGAGATTGCCGGGTCCGGACAAAAGGCCCGTCCCCCGCCTTCCGGACCACGGTGCTGCCTCCCTCCCCCCTCGGAGGCGGCGACCGGAACCGAGTAAGGCCGTCATGGTTTCCCCTCCACCATGACGGCCCTTTTCGTTTCTGCTCCCAATTCTGCCCATCATGTTCTAATTTGGCGGCCCGATTCGGATTTTTCCTGAAAGGCCGCCATGTCCGCGCTCCAGCCTGTCCTAGATGCCCTCGATTCCGGCCTTGACGCCAGTCTTGAGCGGCTGTTTGCGCTGATGCGCATTCCCTCGATTTCCACAGATTCCGCTTATGCCGCCGAGTGCCGCCGCGCCGCCGAGTGGCTGGTTGCCGATCTCAAGAGCATCGGCTTTGACGCCAGCGTCCGTGACACGACGGGTCACCCGGTGGTCATCGGCCATCATGACGGCGCCAGCCCGGACAGCCCGCATGTGCTGTTTTACGGCCATTATGACGTGCAGCCGGTCGATCCGCTCTCCGAGTGGCACACTGCGCCGTTCGAGCCGAAAATCATGGAGCTTGACGGTCGCAAGGTCATATCCGGGCGTGGCTCGGCCGACGACAAGGGCCAGCTCATGACCTTTGTTGAGGCCTGCCGCGCCTACAAGTCCGTGCATGGCGCGCTGCCCTGCAAGGTCACAGTGCTGTTTGAGGGCGAGGAAGAATCCGGCTCGCCCTCCATCGTGCCGTTTCTGGAAAAGACCCGCGAAGAGCTGAAGGCCGATCTGGCTCTGGTTTGCGACACCAATATGTGGGACGCCAGAACGCCCTCCATCTCTGTCGGGCTGCGCGGCCTGATGGAAGAGGAAATCATCGTCACCGCCGCCGACCGCGACCTGCATTCGGGCTATTTCGGCGGGGCTGCCGCCAATCCGATCCATATCGTTGCCAAGATTTGCGCCGACCTGCACGACGCCGATGGCCGCGTGCTGATCCCCGGTTTTTATGACGGTGTCGAGGAAACGCCAAAACACATTCTCGACATGTGGAACGGGCTTGGCCGCACTGCCGAAAACTTTCTGGGCCAGGTCGGCCTGTCGCTGCCAGTCGGCGAAAAGGGCCGCACGCTGCTGGAACTGACCTGGGCGCGTCCTACAGCCGAAGTCAACGGCATTACCGGCGGCTATACCGGCGAGGGCTTCAAAACCGTCATCCCCGGCAAGGCCTCGGCCAAGATTTCCTGCCGGCTGGTCCACAAGCAGGAACCTGAAAAGCTGCGCGCCGCCTTCCGCAAGTTTGTGCAGGACCGCATTCCTGCCGATTGCTCGGTCGCCTTCATCAATCATGGCGGCGCGCCAGCCACTCAATTGCCCTATGACAGCCCGGTTCTGGCCAAGGCGCGCACGGCCCTTACCCAAGAATGGGGCAAGGAGACGATCATGGCCTGCATGGGCGGCTCCATCCCCATTGTCGGCCTGTTCCAGTCCATGCTCGGCCTGTCTTCGGTCATGGCCGGTTTCGGGCTTGGCGATGACCGCATCCACTCGCCCAACGAAAAATATGACCTGTCATCCTTCCGTGGCGGCCAGCGGTCCTGGGCGCGCATTCTTGACGCGCTGTCACGTTGAAAATTGGAAAATCAAATGGCCGAAATCCGCAC
>JBATMU010000244.1:0-9243 GCA_049289995.1 Rhizobiaceae bacterium
CGCCAGGCACGCCGGTGCTGGCAGGCGAGCGGCCGGTTGGCGAACTGGGCACGGTCAGCGGAGCGGACGGGCTGGCGCTAGTGCGCATCGACAAGGTGAAGGACGCGATGGATGCGGGCCAGACGATTACCGCCGGAGATGTGGCGATCCTGCTGACCATCCCGCCTGGCGCGGGTTTCGGATTTCCGGAAACGGCCGGCGGTGACGGCGAATGACGGCGCGCGCCTGGCAGCGCATGCTTTCGGGACGGCGGCTTGATCTGCTTGATCCGTCGCCACTGGATGTCGAAATCGCCGATATCGCACATGGATTGGCACGTGTGGCGCGATGGAATGGCCAGACGCATGGCGACCATGCTTTCTCGGTCGCCCAGCATTCATTGCTGGTCGAGGACATTTTCGGGCATTTCGCGGAAGCGGCAGACCGGCGCTGGCGGATGGCGGCCCTTTTGCACGACGCGCCGGAATTTGTGATCGGCGACATGATCTCGCCGTTCAAGGCGGTGGTCGGCGGCGGCTACAAGGCTGTGGAAGAGCGGCTTCAGCACGCCATTCACCTCAGGTTTTCGCTGCCGCCGGCACTGCCGGCCCAAGTCAAGAAAGCCATCAAGAGAGCCGATGCCATCGCCGCCTTTCATGAGGCGTCGCAATTGGCGGGTTTCACGCTGACTGAAGCGGCAAAGCTGTTTGGCAACCCAGGCAAGGATGGCGCCGCGCCGCCGGTCCTTTCGCCGCAACCCGCCATTGCCGCGCAGGCCGCCTTCCTGGCGCGGTTTGCCGCTTTGAACGGCGCCTAAAGCGCTTTAGATCAGGTCATCGACACCTTGAACCCCATCAGGGTCAGGGCCAGCGAGGCGGCGAACATGCCCATGGCCGCCATCAGCGCATACCAGGCAAACATCGCATAGATGTCGCGCATTATAATGCGGAAGCCGAATATGCCCGCCGGATCGACCGGACGGGTCTTCTCATCGAGGTAGAGCCAGACTTCGGTGGTCTTGGGCGGGCGCTGGGCGGCGTCGCGGCTTTTCCACAGAAGGATGGCGGCCATGATGAGCGTGAACACGGCGCCCACCCGAAAAGCCGCCACCGGGCTGAAGGCAAAACCGACCATGGTGCAGCAAATGGCCAGCGAACCGAAAAACACGGCGCGTCCGACGCATTGCAAGGCCGTCTCCCTGATGACATTCATGGCTGAACCTCAAAACATGTCAGGCAATTTTTCCCGCTTTGACAAGTCTTGCAAGTCAATTCGGCGCGAGCAGCCAATCATGACGCGAATTGATGGATTACCGCGCAAATTTGACTTGTCGGCGCGGAGAACGCCGCTAGTTTCACCCGGCAATCAGGATTTTGACGATGAACGCCGCCGACAAAAACTCCCTGCCATGGCTCATTATCCTGTGCGGCTGCATCATTGCCGCCATGACATTCGGCCCGCGCTCCGCCATGGGGCTGTTCCAGCTGCCCATGCTGCAGGACCGCGGCTGGGACCGGCAGACTTTTGGCCTGGCGTTGGCGATACAAAACCTGTTTTGGGGTCTGGGCCTGCCATTTGCCGGGGCAATTGCCGACAAGTTCGGAACGTGGCGGGTGCTGGCGATTTCCGGACTGATCTATGCCGCAGGCCTTGTCACGATGGCTTATGCGGACGCGCCTGTGTGGCTGCATGTTGGTGCGGGCGTGTTGGTCGGGCTTGGCATTGCGTCCGGTTCGTTCGGCATCGTTCTTGCGGCTTTTGCACGGCATGTTCCTGCAGAAAAGCGTTCAATGGTCTTCGGCATCGGCACGGCGGCCGGTTCGGCCGGCATGTTCATTTATGCGCCGGTCAGCCAGGGCATGATCGAGGCGTTTGGCTGGCATGACACGCTGGTGTGGATGGGCCTTTCCATGCTGGTGCTGCCGCTGCTGGCCATTCCGCTGTCAGGCAATGCCAAATCCAGTCCGCGCGCGCGGCTCGAAATGGAGCAAAGCATCAGCGAGGCGCTGCGGGAAGCGTTTGGCCATCAAAGCTATCTTCTGCTGACTTCGGGCTTCTTCGTCTGCGGCTTCCAGGTGGCTTTCATCACCGCCCATTTTCCCGCCTATCTGCGGGATATCGGCGTTGATGCCCGTTATGCCGCGCTGTCGCTGGCGCTGATCGGCTTTTTCAATATCATCGGCTCGCTTGCTTCAGGGATTATCGGGCAGAAATATTCCAAGCCCTATTTTCTGACGCTGATTTACATCGCCCGCTCGATCGCCGTGACCGCATTCCTTGTTCTTCCGCAAACACCGGCCAGCGTGGTCATTTTCGCCATCGTCATGGGCCTGTTGTGGCTGTCAACCGTGCCGCCGACCAATGCGCTGGTGGCGATCATGTTCGGCACGCGCCATCTCGGCTTGTTGGGCGGCATAGTATTCCTGTCGCACCAGATCGGCTCTTTCCTCGGTGTCTGGCTGGGCGGCTATCTGCGTGACCAGATCGGCTCCTATGACGTGGTCTGGTGGTTGGGTGTGGCGCTCGGGATTTTTGCGGCAATCGTCCACTGGCCGATCCGCGAGGCGGCTGTCGCGCGCCCCGCAATGGCGTAAGGGGTCATTTTCCGTCCGCGTCTTTCAGCACGCGCTGATACAAAAGCCCGATACCGATCAACGCCACACCGAGGCCCATGAACGAGAAGGCGCGCAACACGCCTTCCAGCTCCGACATGTCGACCAGAAACACTTTCAGCGTGGTCAGAGTGACCATGATGGCGGACGCCAGCCGCAGCGGCCGCGAGCCGAAACGCGCGCCAAGGCCGAGCAGGGCAAGGCCGAGCAGCAGCCAGACCACGGAATAGGTATAGGTCTCCGCCGCACTGGTCCGCTGCCAGATGGCAATGTCCGGGCCTTGCCAATAAGCGCGGATCGACAGGCTGACCCAGACAAAGCCGGCTATGCCGGTCAGAATGCCGATCGCCAGGCGGACGCGGCGCACATAGCCCGGCCAAGGCAGGTCAAACAGGAAGCGCAACGCGGCGAGCAGAAGCGCGGGCAAGAGGAAAGCCAGCGCCAATTGGCCCAGCGATGTTGGCCGTCCGCTGAACAGCGGATTGGCGGCGAAATAGCTGAGCGCGGCAAAGACCGTCACCGCGAGAGCCATCATGGCAGCGCCCAGCGGCTGCAACAGCATGGCAAGGCCCTTGCGCGAGGCGGCAAAGGCGAGAGCGGAAGCCACAAGGAACACCGGCAAGTAGGACAGAAGTTCAGGCGTGTCCGCACCCAGCCGTCCGCTGATGTCACCGCCAAGATGCCAATGGCGCACGGCCAGAGCCAGCCAGGCTGCCGCAAACAGGATCGTCATGCCGGCAAGGCTCGCCACATAATGGAACGGGCGGCGCGTGCGGGCATAGAACCAGAGCGCGGCAAAGGTGAGTGCCGGCAGCAGGTAGGCAAGGCTGACCAGATTGACAAGCTGGCTATTGCCGGTGCTTTCGCCGGTGAACACCGGATTGAGATGCAGGAGATGCTGGACAAAGGCCGATGCCATGCCGGCATAGCCGATCAGCATCGAACCAATGGTGAAAACCGGGCTTGGCGCTTTCTGGTCGAGCCGGATCAGGGTTGCCGACGTGCCGAGCGCCATGAGCGTATAGACCGACTGTTCGGACAGCGTGACTTCGGAAACGAAATCGAGCACGCCGCCATGCATGGCGTGACGGACCAGCATGCCCGCACCGGCCAGCGCGGCGGTTGCCGCCATGCCTTCCATGATGCGGCGGGGCAAGAGGTCGCCAGACCTCGCAAACAGCCATGCCGAGACGCCAAAGGCCAGGGATGGCACGCCATAGGCGGCCAATAGCCAGTTGAACACCGGGCGCGTCGACAGCGCGCCTGGCTGCAGGATGCCCGGATCAAAGCCGAACCGCGCAAAAACCGCTATGCCGAAGCCGCAGGCGAGCCAGGGGATGAGGCCGTGAAGGCGGCGTGCAGTCAGCCAGGCGAGACCTACGGCGATCAGCGCCAGGAGAATGCCGGTCCATGCCGAATTGCTCAACAGCGGTACAGCTGCCAGCACCAGAATGGCCGACGCCACCAGATAGAGCGATGACGGCCGCAAGAGCGTCGTCAGATCGGTTTCTCGGCGGTCCTGCCAATGGGCTGCGCCCGCATAAACGGCCGCCAGAACAAGCGCGGTTAGGCCATAGCGCCAATCGAAATCCCAATTGCCGGATTTGTATAGGCTGACAAAATAGACCTGCAGCGGCAAGGCTGCGCCAAGCAGCGCCCAGCCCAGCGCCAGGTTGCGGCGGGCGGCTTGATGCCAAGCCATCGCAAGGCCAGCGGCAAAAAACAGGACGCCCGCCGTCAAGCTGTGCGGCAGTGCAAAAATTCCTCCTGTCGCCGCTTCGGTCATGCTTGTGCGCAGCAAGGCGCCTTGATCGGCAATGCCGATCAGGGCTGCAGCCTCTAGTCCGGCCAGTGCAACCCGATGCCGCGCCGCCATGGCGAGAAGGAAAGCCGCAGCAAGCAGCGCACTGGACCAAACCGGAAAGGCGTCGGCAACCGGCGCAATATCGGGGTTGGGGCTGCGCTGCGCCATGGCGAGCAAGACAAAGACCGACAAGACGGCAAGGGTTGAGGCAATGGCGGCGGGCGCGGCAAAGCTGGAAAGCGAATCCTCACCGGCTTTGGCCGCTCGCCGCCAGCACCAGATCAGCGCGACCGCACCTGCCGCAACGCCAATGGCCAAAGCAGTCGAGAGCGGTGCGGAATTGGGCTCGAACAGCCGGTAGAGCAGCGTCCAGCCGCCCTGCCCGGCAATTGCGGCCGCCATGATCCAAATCTGGTTACGATGGCGCGCCAAGGCGCTAGCCGCGACAAGGACAACGGCCAGATAGGCGAACAGCGTCCAGACATTCGGCGCTTCGGAGCTGACCAGAAACGGCGTGACGAATGCGCCGAGAAGGCCAAGCGCCGCCAGCGCAGAGCCGTGCAGGAGCGAGGCGGCAAGCGTCGCCAGCGAGATGACCGCCAGCAGCGCGAAAGCCGGCGTCGGCCCGATGAAGCCGAAGACCGCATGTGCGGCATAAACAACGGCAAAAAGAATCGCCGCGCCTGCTGCGGTGAGAATGGCGGGAACCTGGGCTGCCCTGTCGCCGGCAAAGGCCAGCTTGATATCGCGGCGGCGCAGGTATTCGCCGCCCGCCATGGCGGACAGACCGGCAATGGCCGACATGGCGAGGCGCATGCCGGGGCCGAACATGCCGCGCTCGATCGAATAGCGGACCAGAAAAATGCCGCCCAGCGCAAACGCCAGACCGCCGACCCAGATGGGCCAGCGTGTGGCAAAGTGCTTTTCCAGATCAAATGACGGCAATGCGAATGACCCGCCGCCTGTTTCGGCAGGGGCATTTTGAACCGGCCGAGCGGAGGGCTTTTCCGGTTCCGGCTTGGGCGCCTTGGCCAAAGCCGGTTCGGGCAGGACGGGTGGCTTGGCAATTGCCTGCGTGGCGGCTTCCTCCCACGGCCCGGCCGGCGCGGTTTTGACCACGGTGATGGCGGATTTTGCTGCCTTGGCGGTCTTTTTGGGAGTTTCAACTGCCTGCGGGCTGGCATTGCGCAGGGAAAGCAGGATTTCGCGGAGTTTGCCCAATTCGAATTCAGCGGCTTCGAGCCGCTTGCCAAGCAGATTGGTCCGCCAGACCAAGAAACCGCCGCCCAGTATCAAGAGCAGAATCAAGAGGTCCATGGGCGGCGCTCCCTGGCAGAATCAGACGAAAGTCAGGCGCGCATGTTCAACCCTTTGCCGGGGTCACGGCAAGTGGCGGCGCAACGGCCAATTCGGCCCGATCGCCTGTCAGGCCGCATCGCCTTCTTTTGCCGCGTTGGCGGATTTGGCAAGTGCAGCCAGAAACCCCGTGCGGGCAGCAGGCGGCTCCTCGCCGCGCGGCTCCCAGACATGGCGGGCGAAGAAATGGCCGGTCAGCCGAAATGCAAGGCTTGCGGTTTCAATATCAGCGCGAATGCCCGACCCGGCGCGCAGGAATGGCGGCAGAACCAGGAGCTTGTCAGCCCATGGCTGGCCGGCAGCAGCCGAAACCGCCCTGCCGGTCTTGGGCGAGACGAAGGCCAAATCCGCATGGTCTCCAGTCACGGCACAACGTTCCAAATCGAGCCCGAAGCCCAGTTCTTCCAGAAGCAGCAATTCAAAACGCACGAGGATTTCCGCCGAGGGCAAGGGCTCGGACAGATGGCCGATCAACAGGCCGAGCGCCTCATAGAGCGAGGCATGCGGATCGCGCTCCGGCAGATGGCGCAAATGGGCGGCGGCCAGCTGGATGCCATGGATGGCGCAGGCCGCGTCGAAGAACCGGCCGGAATTCAGCGCCAGCGGTTCGACTGTGAAAACGCCGAGATGTTCATCAAGCCGTGCATGCCAGTGAAGCGCCACCGCATTGCCCGGCTGCAAAACCGGCTGCAGCCGCCGCGAGCGGCCGCCGCGCACCAGCCCCAGATGGCGGCCATGGGCAGCCGTCATCACTTCGAGGATGGCGCTTGTTTCGCCATGCCTGCGCGCGCCCAGCACGATTCCCTCGTCACGCCATTCCATGCGGCAAGCAGTGACAGTTCAATGCGGGAATTCAAGGCCCATTTCGCGGTAGCGCTCGGGATCATCGCCCCAGTTCTCGCGCACCTTCACAAACAGGAACAGGTGGGCGGGGTGGCCGAGGATTTCACCAATTTCCTTGCGCGATGACTGGCCGATGGAGCGGATGGTTTCACCCTTGTGGCCAAGCACGATCTTTTTCTGGCTCTCGCGCTCGACATAGATGACCTGTTCGATGCGCACCGAGCCGTCCTTCTTTTCTTCCCATTTCTCGGTTTCGACATGGGCCGAATAGGGCAATTCCTGGTGCAGGCGAAGATAGAGCTTTTCGCGGGTGATTTCGGCGGCAAGCTGGCGCATGGGCAGGTCGGAAATCTGGTCCTCAGGATAATACCACGGCCCGGCAGGCAAGGTCTTGGCCAGCCAGTCGAGCAGTTTGGGGCAGCCATAGCCGTTCAGCGCCGAGATCATCCAGGTCTGGTCGAAAGGCAGGATGGCATTGGCTTCGGCGGCGAGTTTGAGCAAGTCTTCAGGCGGCACGCGGTCGATCTTGTTGAGAACCAAAGCCTTGGTCTGGCGCACGCCGGCGGCATGTTCGACCAGCGCCTTTGCCTCTTCGGTCATGCCGCGTTCGGCGTCGATCAGCACCAGTACAATATCGGCATCCTTGGCGCCGCCCCAGGCGGTGGAGACCATGGCGCGGTCGAGCCGGCGGCGCGGCTTGAAAATGCCGGGCGTATCGACCAACACGATTTGCGCATTGCCATGGGTGGCGATGCCGCGCACCAAGGCGCGCGTGGTCTGCACCTTGTGGGTGACAATGGTCACCTTGGCGCCGACCAATTGGTTGACCAGCGTGGATTTTCCGGCATTCGGCGCGCCGATCAGCGCCACAAACCCGGAATGGGTCTCCGGCGCGGGTGGAACAGTGTCAACTTGGTCGGGCATGGGCAGGTCTTTCTTCATTCCGGCCAGCCGTTTTCGCGGTCAAGCATGGCGGTTGCGGCACGCTGTTCGGCTTCGCGTTTCGAGCGACCCTGGGCGCGGGTCGGCGCAAAGCCCTTGACGGCAAGCTGCACGGTAAATTGCGGATCGTGATCAGGCCCCTCGCGGGACAAGATTTCATAGGCCGGCAGGGCCGTTGCGGCGCGGTGCGCCCATTCCTGCAAGGCGGTCTTGGGGTCGCGGCGGGCGGGTGCGGTTTGGTCGGCGCGCTTGCCCCAGAAATTTTCGATGACCGGCCGGACGGCATCCAGCCCGCCTTCCAGATAGATGGCGGCGATCAGCGCCTCGACGATGTCGGCGCGCAGATTGCGCAATTTCGCGACCGCCGACGTGCCGATTTCCGCACCGGTGCGGACGAATTGCGAAATGCCGAGATCATCGGCCACTTCCGCGCAGGTTTCGGCATTCACCAGCGCATTGAGCCGCAGCGAAAGCTCGCCTTCTGTCGCATCCGGGAAGCGCGCGAACAGCATTTCGGCCACCAGAAGCCCAAGCACCCTGTCGCCAAGAAATTCCAGCCGCTCATAGTCAGACCCGGCAGAGGCCTTGCGGGCGCTCGAATGGGTGAGCGCCCGCTTGAGCCGGTCGATGTCTGCAAACCTGTGACCCGTGACGCGGGTCAGATGGACGGCGGCTTCGTCAACCGGCTTGCGGATCATTGCCGTCACTTGACGGCGTTGAAAAAGCGGTCGAGGCGGATTTCTGACGGCCAGCGCCAGATTTCCAGCGGGCTTGCGCCGCCTGCGATGGAGAAGAAGACGTAATTGGCGCGGCCCACCAGATTTTCTGCCGGAACAAACCCGACCGTAAAGCGGCTGTCAGAAGAATTGTCGCGGTTGTCGCCCATGGCGAAGAAATGGCCGGGCGGCACGATAAATTCGCGGGTGTTGTCGCCCAGCGAGTTCTGGGAAATGTCGAGCGTGTCATAGGACACGCCATTCGGCAGGGTCTCGCGGTAGACATCAACCGGGCCTTCGACTTCGGTGATGTCGGGGTTGTTGATCTGCCCGGTCAATTGGCGCGGCACCGGCACGTCATTGATGATGAGCACGCCAGATTCCATGCGGATGCGGTCGCCCGGCAGGCCGACAATACGCTTGATGTAATCCACCGTCGGATTTGGCGGGAACTTGAAAACCGCGACATCGCCGCGTTCGGGGTCTGATCCCCAGATGCGGCCCGAAAATAGGTTTGGCGAAAACGGCAGCGAATGGCGGGAATAGCCATAGGCCCATTTGGTCACGAACAGATAATCGCCTTCCAACAGCGTCGGGCGCATTGAGCCGGACGGAATGGAGAACGGCTGAAAAAAAACCGAGCGGATGACCAGCGCCAGAAGCAGCGCCTGTGCAATGACACTGACGGTTTCGCCAAATGTGCCGGCTTTTTTCTCGGTTTTTTCCATTCGCCGTCCGGCTCCGTTGATTTGGCGACCCTCATACCGGTTTGATCGCGCCGGGGCAACGCCGGGCGGCACAAGACATCAAGACTGCGGCGGGTTTGCGTCGGGCAGCGCTTCGATGATGACGAAAGCCTGGGCGAGCGGGTATTCGTCAGTGATGGTCACATGGATGAATGGCTTGCAGCCTTTGGGCGTCATCGCCGCCAGCCGCTCTGCTGCCCCGTGGGTCAGGCGCATGGTTGGCTTGCCGCCCGGCAGATTGACCA
>JBATMU010000245.1:0-1597 GCA_049289995.1 Rhizobiaceae bacterium
GTTCAGAAATCAGATCGATCTGCTACAACCGCTTTTAGCAACCTTCCCGTTGCTGGAGGACCAATCCTTGCGTGTCGCCATTCGTGATTTGCACTCAAGGTATAATGAGCTGGCTAAGCACTTGTCAGGTACGCTGATTGACAAGCATTTTACAATGAAATGGAGCGAAGAGGATCATGGCCTTTACTGGGATCCATCCCAGTGGTCTCAGCAACTGATTAAAAAGATGATTGACTACGCGGTGGCCCATCCCTCCGAGTTCAGGCACATTTCCTGATCGACGCAATGCCGAACCAAGAATCCATGCCTCAAAGCCGGATTTGAGCGCAATGCTTTTCTGATTTCGCGCCCTCAGCCGCGCTTGAGATAGACCTTGACGAAGCTGGTCTTCAGCGCGTCGCCCTTGGCGGGCAGCGCCTCCAGCTGCGCGGCTTTCGCTGTTGCCAGCACGTCTTCGAGCGCGGCGCGGATCGCCTTGATCTCCTCGTCATTGGCCTCGGCTTCGATGACCTTAAGCTTGTCGCTGATTTCCGGATAAAGCGCGATGACTTTGGCGGCGTCCTTTTCCGTGGCCGCCGTCAGGATCAATTCCATTGCGTCGTGAAAGTCGACCAGGGCGACGGACAGCATGGAAAAGCCGTTGCGCTTGAACATGTCCTGAAAGACCGGGCGAACCTTTTCAAGGTCAAGATGCGCCTGATGCAGGTCGCCGGTGCGCACCAGGGGCTCGGCAGCAGCGAGGATCTTGCCGACCGTGGCGAAATCAGCCGTCATCTGCGTGTCACCCTTCAAATCATGGGGGCGATAGGCGGCATATTTTCCGGTGAAGGCCGCATAAGCGGGCATGAGCTGGTCAAGATTGGCGATGGCCGCCGTGCGCTGCTCTTTGCCGGTCAGAAACAGCGTCTGCTTGTAGAAATGGTTCATCGCATTGAAGTCTTCGAGGAAGATCTTGCGGGAGAAAAAGGCGCTGGCATAACTGCCGCCGCCGGCAAGGGCTATGAGCGCCAGCACAGCCAGCGCCAGGCCGGCAGCGCCTGTGCGCTTGCCGTCCATTTTGGGCGCCAGGCCCAGCACTTTGTAGATGGGGCAAAAGCGCAGCACTGCGGTCACCAGCATGACGAGGGCTGCGGCATAGGCCACAAAGCTCCACGGGCTGGGCAGCCAGAAATAACCGGCCTCAGCAAGCAGGATGGCGAGGGCGAAGCGGAGGAATCGGTCGAGGGGGAGGATGTTTTTCATGGGGCGATGCTACACTTGAATATATTCATATGGATTGATGTGTATCAAGCGGGACGCTCCCTTTCCTCGCCCCTGCCGGAGGCGGGGGAGAGGAAGGAGGGCAACCGCCGCCACGCATTCCCCCTCATCCGTCTCGGCGCAAGTGCGCCGATCCACCTTCCCCCACGAGGGGGGAAGGTAGGCCGCGCTCCCTCTGCCTTCTCCCCTTGTGGGAGAAGGTGGCTGAGCGAAGCGAAGACGGATGAGGGGTGATATGGCGATTTCAGTCAGGCAGCCGCCACGCAACCCGGCAAATCGGGCACAAAAGCCGAGAAGTTGGGACCGGCGTCTTCAATGACCACTGCGTAACGCATTC
>JBATMU010000246.1:0-4775 GCA_049289995.1 Rhizobiaceae bacterium
CGATCAGGTAATGCTGGCCGGCCAAGGCCTGATCGGCCTCAAGCATGATGGTGAGATTGAAACGGGTTTCGAGTTCGACAAGGTTGGCGCGCTTGTGATTGAGCACATAAAGCGCGGTCGCGGCCGATGTCTTGACGGTCAGGTGGTTGCGCGGATCCTTGAGCAGGAATTCCTCGATGGCGCGCAGCACATGCAGCGCAACCGACGAGTCCGAACGCACATGGCCGGTGCCGCCGCAATGCGGGCAGGTCTGGGTCGTGCTTTCAAGCACTGACGAGCGGATGCGCTGGCGCGACATCTCCATCAGGCCGAAATGCGAGATATGGCCGACCTGGATGCGGGCGCGGTCATTCTTGAGGCAATCCTTCAGCCGCTTTTCGACCGAGCGATTGTTGCGCTTTTCCTCCATGTCGATGAAATCAATGACAATGAGGCCCGCGAGATCGCGCAGGCGAAGCTGGCGGGCCACTTCTTCTGCGGCCTCCAGATTGGTCTGAAGCGCGGTATTTTCGATTGAATGTTCCTTGGTGGAGCGGCCCGAATTGACGTCGATGGCGACCAGAGCTTCAGTCTGGTTGATGATAATGTAGCCGCCCGACTTCAATGTCACCTGCGGCTGCATCAGCTTGTCGAGCTGGGCTTCAATGCCGGCGCGCGCAAAGATCGGGGTGATGTCGCGATAGGGCTGGACCATCTTGGCATGGCTCGGCATGAGCATGCGCATGAAGTCCTTGGCCTCGCGGTAGGCCTCTTCGCCAGCCACGACGATCTCTTCGATGTCCTTGTTGTAGAGATCGCGGACGGCCCGCTTGATAAGCGAACCTTCCTCATAAACCAGCGCGGGGGCTGTCGACTGCAGCGTCAGGGTACGGACGTTTTCCCAAAGCCGCATGAGATATTCGTAATCGCGCTTGATCTCGACCTTTGTGCGGTTGGCGCCTGCGGTGCGCAGGATGACGCCCATGCCTTGCGGCACATCCAGATCCTTGACGACGTCCTTCAGGCGCTTGCGGTCCTGCAGGGCGGTGATCTTGCGGGAAATGCCGCCGCCGCGCGCCGTATTGGGCATCAGAACTGAATAGCGCCCGGCCAGCGATAGATAAGTGGTCAGCGCTGCGCCCTTGTTGCCGCGCTCTTCTTTCACGACCTGGACCAGAAGGATCTGGCGGCGCTTGATGACTTCCTGGATCTTGTACTGCCGGCGCTGGATCTTGCGGCGGCTTGGCACTTCTTCAAGCGCGTCTTCGGCGCCGACCGATTCAATGGTCTCGGCTTCATCGCCATTGGCGGCGGAAACTTCAACTACGCCGCCGCTTTCGCCGTCATCGCCATTGTCATCGGATTTGGGGGCGCCACCCTTGCGGCGGCGGCCACGCCGCGGCTCTTCGGATACGACATCGGCATCGGCGCTTTCCGCCATGGCTTCGGGCGCCTCACCTGCATCGGCGCTTTCGTCATCCGCCTCAGCGGCTTCTGAACCGTTTTCGCCATTGTCGTCAGAGCGGCCCTTGCCGCCGCGGCGCCTGCGGTTCTGGCGGCCGCGCTCGGAGCGTTCGGCATCGCCGTCGGCTTCATCTTCTTCGGCGTCATGAGCTTCCTGATCGGCGCGCAGGATGGCCTGGCGGTCGGCGACCGGTATCTGGTAATAATCCGGGTGGATTTCGTTGAAGGCGAGGAAGCCATGGCGATTGCCGCCATATTCCACGAACGCCGCCTGCAGCGAGGGTTCAACGCGGGTCACACGTGCGAGGTAGATATTGCCGCGGAGCTGCTTGCGGTCCGCGGACTCAAAGTCGAATTCTTCAATCCGGCTTCCGTGGGTGACCACCACCCGCGTTTCCTCCCGGTGGGAGGCGTCGATCAGCATTTTGTTGGCCATGAAATTTCTCCCCGGCGCACGTCCGCAGCCGAAGCCGCGACGGATCGCGGCCAAAACGGCTGTTCGGGCGGGTGTTGCCGGAATTGTATGCGCCTGCGGGGCGATGATTATCCGGCGCGCTGGCAAAGCGATCGTGCGCCGAAACGGCGCGGAAATCGATCAGCTTTTCCAATGTTGCACGCGGTACCAAAGCATCACCTTGAGGACCATTGCATTTGACCCTTTGCAGGGCCGGTTGTTTTGCTCTTTCGAGCCGGCGCGAAACCTGGGTTTCGACCGTTTTCTCTCCCGAAGGGCGCCCGCAAAACAGCGGAATGCCCCGAAGAAATTCAGCGCTGTCACAATGGACCTTCAGCAGAAACCAGCATTTTCCGGAAATCGCCATCAAACAAACGCAATGCGCAGGCGGCATCGCGGGCATCGGAAACACGGTTCTGGTCCAATATGACCAATATTGCTTTTATGTCGGCCAATTGGCTATGGCAACCCCCGCTGTCCCGGAGCGGGGCAGGTCAAGGCCGGGCAATCCGGCCAAGGCGGCTGGAAAGCCTTGATTAACCGTGTTCGGCTACGGATTGTTGACCTGCGGCGCCAAGGATTGATTCGAGACCTGCATATGTGGACCGTGAAAGACCGATTGGCGCTGCTGCGCACGATTTCGGCAGTCTTTTGGCTGGCTGCCGCCTTTCTGGCTTTTCCGGTTTTTGCCGCAGAACCTTCCCAACCGCTTTTAACGGCGTCCAACCTGCGCATGGCCGGTGATGCCGCACGCATGCGGGTGGTGCTTGAATTCGACCGGGATCCGGCGGTCAAATGGTTTCTGCTCAAAGGGCCGCACCGATTGGCGCTAGACATTGATGAAAGCCGGTTCGGCATTGACCCGGCACAGACGGCGGCGCGCGGCCTGATAACCGAGGTGCGCTATGGGGCGCTGTCGGCTGGACGCTCGCGCATCATTTTCGCTGCCAACGGCCCATTCAAGATTGAAAAAGCCGAGGCCATGAAAAACGAAACCACGCCGGGCTACCGGCTGGTGGTTGACATGGTTGCAGCCTCGGAAGCCGAGTTTGATGCAAAAATGGCGGAAATCGCCTCGATTACCGGCTCGACCAAGGCCGCGCCAAAGGGTGACCGGCTGGGCGAGGGCGCCCAGGGCGACGGCCGCTTCACCATTGTAATTGATCCGGGCCATGGCGGCATTGACGGCGGCGCGCGCGGAGTCAGCGGCACCGCTGAAAAATCCGTCACTTTGGCTTTTGCGCTTGAGTTGAAGAAACTGCTTGCCGATACCGGTCTCTATACGGTGCACCTGACGCGCGAAAAAGACGAATTCCTGGCGCTTGACGAGCGGGTGCGGATTGCCCGCCAGCACAATGCCGACCTGTTCGTGTCGCTGCACGCCGATTCCATCAAGCTTCACAACATTCGCGGCGCGACCATTTACACGATTTCCGAAGAGGCCTCGGATGGCGTGGCAGCGGAAATTGCCGAAAGCGAAAACAAGGCCGACGAAATTGCCGGTCTTGCGCCTGATATGCAGGCGCCGGAAGTTGCCGACATACTGATCGACCTGTTACGCCGCGAAACCCAGGGCTTGTCGGTGCGGTTTGCGCGTTCGCTGGCGGGCGAGCTGACCGGTGCCGTCGAACTTATCAACAATCCGGTGCGGTCTGCCGGTTTCAGGGTTTTGCGGGCGCCTGACGTGCCATCCGTGCTGATGGAACTCGGCTATCTATCCAATCCCCAGGATGAACTGCTGCTGAAAAATCCCGAATGGCGCGCACGCGTCGCCAAGGGGCTTGCAGGCTCCATTTCGCTTTATGTGAAAGCCAAGGACATGGCAGGCGGATGAAAATGCAACCGTTACATGGATTGCATGACTTGGCTTTGCCGCAATTTGCCGCCAAAGCATTTTCAAGCCGCCTGATAATTTCAGCCGGATTCGGAACAGTCACGCCCGCGCCCGTGCCCATGGCAGCACGGCGGCGGATTCTGGAGTGCCCATGGTCAGGCTGATCGGCTATTTTTTCGGCATGGGTGTCACGCTTGCGCTGCTGGTTGCAGCCGGTGTCGCCATCTATTTGAAAGCGGTCACCAAAGATTTGCCGGACTACGAAGTCCTGGCCAATTACGAGCCGCCGGTCACCACCCGCATCCATGCTTCGGATGGGGCGCTGATGGCAGAGTATGCCCGTGAAAGGCGCCTGTTCCTGCCTATCCAGGCTGTGCCTGACCGCGTGAAAGCCGCCTTCATTTCGGCTGAAGACAAGAATTTCTACACCCATCCCGGCATCGACATACAGGGTCTGGCCCGGGCCATGATGACCAATTTCAAGAACATGGGTTCGGGCCGCAGGCCGGAAGGCGCTTCGACCATCACCCAGCAGGTGGCCAAGAACTTCCTTTTGAATTCCAGCCAGACCTATGACCGCAAGATCCGCGAAATGATCCTGTCGTTCCGCATCGAGCAGGCCTATTCGAAAGACCGGATCCTCGAACTCTACCTGAACGAAATCTTTTTCGGGCTTGGTTCCTATGGCATCGCCGGTGCGGCGCTGACCTATTACAACAAGTCGGTCAATGAACTGACGCTGGCCGAAACCGCCTATCTGGCGGCCTTGCCAAAAGGTCCGGGCAATTACCACCCGTTCAAGAACACAGAGCGGGCGCTTGAACGACGCAACTACGTCATCGACCAGATGGTCTCCAACGGCTATGCCAGCGCCGAAGATGGCGCCGAGGCCAAGAAGACCGGCCTTGACGTCGCCATCCGCCCGTCCGGCACCTATCTTTTCGCCGGCGAGTATTTCACCGAAGAAGTCCGCCGCCAGATCATCGCGCGCTATGGCGAAAAAGCCCTTTATGAGGGCGGGCTGTCGGTGCGCTCGACGGTAGA
>JBATMU010000247.1:0-21582 GCA_049289995.1 Rhizobiaceae bacterium
GAGGCGCGCAACACCCATGCGGCCATTTATGACGCGCTGAGGTTCGCAAAGGATTTGTGAGGGGCCTGCCCGAGCGCAGTCAGCACTTGCGCAAGGGCCGCGTCCTCGCTCCAGGCAGAAACGGCGAAGCGCTGGCTGCGTGCGCTTACCTCAAGTTCGGCAAGCGCCTGATTGCGCAGACGCACGGGGCCATCGCCACCATAATGCAAATGGACCTGCTCGAGATAGGCGGCTGCGCGGTATCGGTCACGGACGGCTTTGTCCGAAAGCGGTGAGTGTGTGGACATGGTTTTCAGGGCGCGGGAAACTGCTTTGTCGCGCGCCGCCGGCAGATCGGCCGCAGGATGATTGCGGGCCTGCAGATCATAATGCAGCCGACAATCGCTGACATAGGTGACATGCCTTGCCGTCACCATGACAACGCCTGACCAGATCAGCCAGAACCAAAGATAGAATGCCACAGGATCACGCCTGTTTCCGGGCAGGTTTGCGCAGCCGTGCCGTGCGTCTCTGCTGGGCAGTCAGCCATTCGCCGGCTTCCTCGCCGGGCATCGGGAAAGCGATCGAATAGCCCTGGACGTTTTCGCAGCCGATCGCCAGCAGCGAATCCAGCTCTTTCTCGGTCTCCGCACCCTCGGCGATGATGGAAATGCCCAAGCCCCGGGCCAATTCGGTGATCGCCCGGACGATCTTGGTGTTGTCGGCATTGGTGTTGATGTTCTGCACGAAACGGCGGTCGATTTTCAGGCGGTCGATCTCATTGGGATTGACATGGGCAAGCGACGCATAACCGGTGCCGAAATCGTCAAGCTCAAGGTGAATGCCCGTGGCGCGGATGGCGCGCAGCTTGGCGGCGATGCCGGACCGTTCGTCGTCAAGGATGACCGATTCGACGATTTCAAGCGACAGCCTCCGGTGCGGCAGGCCGGTGCGCGCCAACGTCTCGAACAGGAAGGCGGAGAAATCAGGTTCGCGCAATTCCGCGCCGGAAACATTGACGGCAAGCCGTCCGAACTCAATGCCGCCATTGTGCCATTCCGCAGCCTTGGCAATCGCCTTGGCGATCACGATACGGCCGATTTCGCTCATCAGCCCGGTTTTTTCGGCAACTGGCAGGAATTCGCCGGGTGAAACGCGGCCGCGCACGTCATGGTTCCAGCGCACCAGCGCCTCAACGCCGGCAATCTTGCCGTCAATCAGCGAGACTTGTGGTTGAAACCATGGCTGGAAAGCATTGGCGGCAATGGCTTCGCGCATGTCGCGCTCCAGCATTTTGCGGTTGTCCAATTCCTGGCGCAATTCATCAGAGAAGAAACAATGCATGCCGCCGATCTTCTTGGCGTTGTAGAGGGCCAGATCGGAATGGACCAGCAGTTCCTGCGCGTTGGCGGCATCAACCGGGAAGACGGCGATGCCGGCGCTGGCGCCGACCGCGATTGTTGCGCCTTCGAAATCAATGGCTTCGTTGATCCGCAGCAGCGCCCGCGTGGCAACCATGTTTATGTCTTCGGTCGCGCCTGCGGCGGCAAGTATCATCACGAACTCATCGCCGCCGAGGCGGACGCACAAATCCGATGCCCGGCAGGATTCGCGCATGCGTTCTGCGGTCTTGACCAGAACAAGATCTCCCGCCGCATGGCCCAGCGTGTCATTGATCTGTTTGAAGCCGTCGAGGTCGATCTGCAGGACAGCGACGCGTTCGCCGCGCCTTTGGGCGCCGGACAGCAACGTCTCGAAATGATCGACCAGGAAGGCGCGGTTATGCAGCCCGGTCAGGCCGTCATGGGCGGCAATGTATTCCATGGAATTGCGCGCTTCGACCAGATCAGTGGTCCGTTTCTCTACGGCCTCTGAAAGCGGCAGGAAAATGGTCAGCGCAACAAGCGCAATCAGCGAAATGGTGATGGTGAACAGCGCATGGTGCTTGACCAGCGTTCCTGCCAGACCGCCGGTCGCATTGGCGGCGATGCGGTTTTCGGCCTCGCCATAACCGCTGATGGTCATGGCGGCGAGCGGGCCGGTCATCTCGGCGGCCAATTGCTTCGCGGGCCGGTCGGGAGAAGCCGGGGCAAACCCGCTTTCGGCCGCAGCGCTGCTGGCAAAACGTTTGGCGAGCGATTCAAACCGCGACGACAGGATATCCAGATGATGCGGCGCGCCTTCAAAAACTGTCATGACCGCATTGCCCGTCTCTGCAGACATGCCGCGCAAGGCGCGCTGAAATTTGTCATGGCCGCTGGCCAATTGGCCGGCTGAACTGGCAATATCGTCGATTATGGCCTTGCGTTCGCGCGGCGCGGCGCGGAGGGCGGCGTCTGCCAGCGTGACAATCCGCTGGGTGATGCGTTTTTGATCGGCAGCCTGCGCCAGAACGGCATTGTCGCGTTGCAGGCCGGTCAGCATGTCATTGAGCAGCAGGAACGATGCGCCGGACATGGCCGCAATGATCAAAAGGGCTGCCCAATAGGCAATCTTGATCCTGTTGACGAGACGCGACGGTCCCGTCCGTTCTGTTCTTGCGAATGCCATTCCGCCCGCGCCCCTGTTCTGCCTTGTCCGCAAAGTCCCGCCCCTGCCTGCCGAAACTGGCGCGTCAGGCGTTAAAGTCCGGCAAAATCAGCCCTTCCGGCGGCTTGCGGATTGCTTCTTTCTGGGCGGATGGTTAGCAAAGCCTTGGTATTTCGGCTGGCTTCGACGCAGGATTGCGCAACGCCGATTGGTTCGTGATTTGCGCGAAGTCCGCGCTTCGAGGAGACGCAATGTCCGCAAAATCATCGTCACCAGCTTTTGTCTGGGAAGATCCGTTCCTTCTTGAAGACCAGTTGACCGAAGACGAGCGGATGATCCGCGATGCAGCGGCCGCCTTTGCCAAGGCCGAGCTCGCTCCCCGCATCGAGGCGGCCTATCTGGATGAGACAACCGATCCGGGGCTTTTCCGGCTCATGGGCCAGTCAGGCCTTTTGGGCGTGACAATACCGGAGGATTTTGGCTGCGCGGGCGCCAATTACGTGTCCTACGGCCTGGTGGCGCGCGAAGTTGAAAAGGTGGATTCGGGCTACCGTTCGATGATGAGTGTCCAATCCTCGCTCGTCATGTATCCCATCCATGCCTATGGCTCGGACGAACAGCGCCGCAAGTTCCTGCCCGGTCTGGGACAGGGAGAACTGATCGGCTGTTTCGGCCTGACCGAGCCGGATGCCGGTTCCGATCCTGGCGGCATGAAGACCCGCGCTGAAAAGATCGCCGGCGGCTATCGGCTCAAAGGCGCCAAGATGTGGATTTCCAACGCGCCGATTGCCGACGTGTTTGTTGTCTGGGCCAAGTCCGAGGCGCATGGCGGCGATATTCGCGGCTTCGTGCTTGAAAAGGGCATGAAGGGCCTGTCGGCTCCGAAAATCGGCGGCAAGCTCAGCCTGCGGGCGTCAGTCACCGGCGAAATCGTCATGGACAGCGTCGAAGTCGGCGAGGACGCGCTGCTACCGGGCGTCTCGGGCCTCAAGGGGCCGTTCGGCTGCCTCAACCGGGCCCGTTACGGCATTTCATGGGGAGCGATGGGCGCTGCCGAAGATTGCTGGCATCGCGCCCGCCAATATGGCCTCGACCGCAAGCAGTTTGGCCGCCCATTGGCCGCCACGCAATTGTACCAGAAGAAGCTGGCCGACATGCAGACCGAGATCGCGCTTGGCCTTCAGGCTTCGCTGCGCGTCGGCCGGCTGATGGACGAGCACAGGATGGCGCCGGAGATGATTTCGCTCATCAAGCGCAACAATTGCGGCAAGGCGCTCGATATCGCCCGACAGGCGCGCGACATGCATGGCGGCAACGGCATCCAGATCGGCTATCACGTCATGCGCCATGCGCAGAACCTTGAGACGGTCAATACTTACGAAGGCACCCATGACGTGCACGCGCTGATCCTTGGCCGCGCGCAGACCGGGCTGCAGGCGTTTTTCTGATGCCCAAGGAATTCGACGCTGCCGATATCCGCAGCGAATTTGCCGGGTTGTCCACCATCCGCGACGCCTTGCGCTATGCGGTCTCGGCGTTCACGCGGGCCGGCCTGCATTTCGGCCATGGTTCAGCCAATGCGCTTGATGAAGCCGCATTCCTGATCCTTGAATCGCTGAACCTGCCGATTGACGACATCAACCCTTGGCTGGATGCCAGGCTTGCGCCGCGTGAACTGGCCATGCTTGGCGAGCGGGTGGCGCTGCGTACCGAAAAGCGCATTCCGGCCGCCTATCTGGCCGGGCGCAGCTATCTGCACGGCTTTCCGTTCCGTTCTGATGCGCGCGCATTGGCCCCGCGTTCGTTCATTGCCGACCTGCTGTTTTCTCCGCTGTTTGACGGCTCGGGCGACCCGGCGGCGCTGGTGTCCGATCCCGATACGATTGAGAATGTGCTCGATCTGTGCACCGGCGGCGGTTCGCTCGCCATATTGGCGGCCCATGCTTTCCCGCATGCGTCCGTTGATGCGGCCGACCTGTCTGCCGAAGCGCTGGCGCTGGCCAGCGAGAACATCGCCGACTATGGGCTGGAAGAGCGGATTGCCCTGCACCGGGGCGACCTGTTTGCGCCGCTGGCCGGACGCCGCTTCGACCTCATCCTTACCAATCCGCCCTATGTCGACAAGCAGACCATGGACACCCTGCCGCCGGAATTCCTCGCCGAACCGGCCATGGCGCTGGATGGCGGAGAGGACGGGTTTGATCTTGTCAGGAAGATTATTGATGGCGCTGCCGCCCATTTGAACCCGGGCGGCGGCATCCTGTGCGAAATCGGCCTCGACCGGGAGATTCTCGAGGCCCATTATCCGGCCGTGCCGTTTTTCTGGCTCGACACGGAAGGCAGCGAGGGCGAGGTGTTCTGGCTGGCTGCGGAAGATTTGCCGGGCGCAAGGTGAATCGCCCAGGGCAAATCACATCGCCGTCGCCTTGAACTTGCCCATCAGATAGGGGCCGGACAAGACCGGGGCGTATTTCGGCGCCGCGCCAGGTTCAAGGCAGTTTTCGAGGCAAGTGATTTCCGCGAACCAGTCGGGCTGGTGAAAGAACGCCAGTGATTGCCGCCGCGCCGCACTGCCGTCATTGGTCACCCGGTGCAGGGTCGACACCCAGCGGTCATTGGTCCAGCGCTGCATGAGGTCGCCGATATTGATGACGAATGCACCATCTACCGGCGGCACTTGCCGCCAAGCGCCGTCAGGCGACAGGATTTCGAGGCCGCGCGACCCGGCTTGCGGCAACAGGATCGTCAGGCTGCCATAGTCGGTGTGCGCACCGGCCCGCATTTGCCCGGCAAGCGGCGGCCTGTCGCTGGCCGGATAATTGAGCGCCCTGAGCGCACTGACCGGCTGGCCGATGAATGGGGCAAAATGATCGTCTTCCAGCTTCAGCGCCACGGCAAACAGCCGCATGATGCGGGCCGCCAGATTCTCCATCGCCAGATAATAGGCCTGCCACGCGGCGCGGAATCCGTCCGGCGCATCGGGCCAGATGGTCGGCGCATAGCAGAAGCCCAGCGCTTCAGTGTCCGTCATGCCGGCCGGCGGCGCGGCGGGTCCGCCATTGAAACTTTCCTTGAGATCGGCAGGCGCCTCCACGCCGCGCGACCTGGCAAGCGCCTCGTTGCCGGGACCAAGATAGCCGTAAGGATAGCCGGGAAACGGGGCTGCCGCTTTGGCTTTATGTTCGGCTGGAAGATCAAAAAATGCCTGTGCCGAGTTCCAAATCCCCGCGATCACCTCCGCCGGCACGCCATGATTGGCAATGGCCAGAAATCCGGTGCTCCGGCAGATTGCGTCAACATCCTCACCCATCGCCGCCCGCGCCTGACTGTCGGCAGCTTCAAACCGGCCAAGGTCAAACACCGGAAAATGCGTCATGGCATGTCCATTCCCTCGCCGTGCCAAGGGCCCGGCTTTGCGCTATCATCCGGGGCAGGATGGAGGCGAGCTTTGCAATGAGCAAGACATTTCTGGCCCGGATTGACGCTGAATTGGAGGCACTGAAAGGACAGGGACTCTACAAAGCTGAACGCGTCATCACCTCGCCGCAGGCTGGCGCCATCGTTCTTGAAGGCGGCCAGCGCGTCCTCAATTTCTGCGCCAACAATTATCTCGGCCTTGCCGATCATCCGGCAATTGTTGCTGCGGCAAAGAGCGCTCTGGATGCGCATGGCTATGGCATGGCCTCGGTCCGCTTCATCTGCGGCACCCAGGATGTGCACAAGGCGCTGGAAGCGCGGCTTTCTGCCTTTCTCGGCTTTGAGGACACGATCCTCTATTCGTCGTGCTTTGACGCCAATGGCGGCCTGTTTGAAACGCTGCTGGGCGAGGAAGACGCCATCATTTCCGATGCTCTCAACCACGCCTCGATCATCGATGGCGTGCGCCTGGCCAAGGCAAAGCGCTACCGCTATGCCAACAATGACATGGGCGAATTGGAAGAACGCCTGAAAGAGGCCTCCGGCGCGCGTCTGCGGTTGATCGCCACCGATGGCGTGTTCTCCATGGACGGGGTGATCGCCAATCTGAAGGGGATTTGCGACCTGGCGGACCGCTACAATGCGCTGGTCATGGTCGATGACAGCCATGCCGTCGGCTTTGTCGGAAAAAACGGCCGCGGAACGCCCGAGCATTGCGGCGTCGAAGGCCGCATCGACATCATGACCGGCACGCTCGGCAAGGCGCTTGGCGGCGCCTCCGGCGGCTATACCTGCGCAAAGCGCAACGTGATTGACCTGCTGCGCCAGCGCTCGCGGCCCTATCTGTTTTCCAATTCGCTCGCCCCGGTGATCGCCTCCGCTTCCCTGGAAGTGCTGGATCTGGTGGAAGATGGCGCGGCCCTGCGCGCGAGCCTTTCTGCCAATGCCGCCCGCTTCCGCTCTGCCATGTCCGCGCTCGGCTTCACGCTGGCTGGCGAGGGCCATCCGATCATTCCGGTCATGCTGGGCGATGCCGCGCTCGCCCAGGAATTTGCCGCCCGCATGCTGGCGCGCGGCGTCCATGTCACCGGGTTCTTCTTTCCTGTGGTGCCCCGCGGACAGGCGCGCATCCGTACCCAGATGTCGGCGGCCCATTCTCCGGACGATGTGGAAACTGCAATTGCCGCCTTTGCCGCAACAGGCCGTGAACTGGGAGTGATCCAATGAGCAAAACCATGCGCGCGCTGGTGAAGGCCAAGGCAGAGCCCGGACTGTGGATGCAGGACGTTCCCATCCCGCAACCCGGTCCCAATGATGTGCTCATCAAGGTACGGAAGTCGGCCATTTGCGGCACGGACGTGCATATCTGGAACTGGGACGAATGGGCGCAAAAGACCGTGCCGGTAGGCCTGGTTACCGGTCATGAATTCTTCGGCGAAGTGGTGCGGACCGGTTCGGCCGTTTCCACCTACAAAGCCGGCCAGCGCGTGTCGGGCGAAGGCCATATCGTCTGCGGCCATTGCCGCAATTGCCGGGCCGGCCGCGGCCATCTGTGCCGCAATACGCTGGGTGTGGGTGTGACAAGGCCGGGCAGTTTCGCCGAATATGTCTGCATTCCCGCCCACAATGTCGTGCCCATTCCAGATGACGTGCCCGGCGAAATCGCCGCCATTTTCGATCCCCTAGGCAATGCAGTCCACACAGCGCTGTCGTTTGATCTGGTCGGCGAGGATGTGCTGGTGACCGGCGCCGGGCCGATCGGCATCATGGGCGCGCTGGTGGCGCAGGCCGTCGGCGCGCGCAAGGTTGTCATCACTGACATCAATCCGTGGCGGCTGGACCTTGCCCGCAAGCTTGGCGTCCATCACGTTGTCGATGCGTCGAACCAAACCTTGCGTGGCGTCATGGGTGAAATCGGCATGAGCGAGGGGTTTGATGTAGGCCTCGAAATGTCGGGCGCCGCACCCGCTTTCCGCGACATGCTGGCAGCCATGAACAATGGCGGCAAGATCGCAATGCTCGGCATTCCGGCCAAGGGCTTCGAAATCGACTGGAACCAGATCATCTTCAAGATGCTGACCGTCAAGGGCATCTACGGCCGCGAAATGTTCGAGACCTGGTACAAGATGATTGCCCTGGTGCAGGGCCCGCTCGACGTCTCCGGGCTGATCACCCACCGCATCGGCATTGATGATTTTCAGGCCGGTTTTGCCGCCATGCGGTCGGGACAAAGCGGCAAGGTGGTGATGGACTGGTAAGGGATCAGGCGAGTGTGACGCCCTCGGCACGGGCTGCCTCCGCCAGCCTCTTGTCCAATGTTGCCAAAGGAGCGCCGCGCTGCTTGGCCAGATCCAGATAGGCGGCGTCATAGATCGTCAGATTGTGTGTACGGGCCAGCGAAAGCAGGGCAGCGGAATTCGGGATTCCCGCGAATTCAATCTGCATCAAAGCCAACAACCCAGTCAGATGGTCCGCCGCGCCATGTTCGATTCTTGACCGCCGCTCCGCAACGATCAGCAGATTGCGGACTTCATACCACCAAATCAACGGGCAATCCGCGCCTTGAGACGAAACGATTTCCATGATCCGGTCGGCCATTGCAGATCGTTCATCGGGCAAAAGCCACGCCGCTGCAATTGAAGCATCCAGAACGCACCGCATCAGTAGCGATGCCCTTCATGACGCCATTCCAGCACCTCTTCCAGCGTCAGGCCGGTTTTGGGCAGGCTCGCGCGATAGGCCCGAAGCTCTTCAAACGCTTTTTGCCTGCGAGCAGCCTCTGCATCGGCGTTTTCGGGAACAAGCCGGGCAATAATTTTGCCATGCCGGGTAATTTGCACGGTTTCGCCGCGCTCGACCTCGTCTAGCAGCTCCGCGAGATGGGTCTTGGCGAGTGAGGATTGGACAATTTTCATGATTTTAACCGGTCGTTTTGACCGGTCAAAATACGCCTTCACTTGGTCGTTGGCAAGGCGATTCAGCCTTCCTGGTTGCGCATGTGCAGCCCGAGCTTTTCGATATGCGGCCAGATGGCGGCGCGGACCTGTGCGTCCGCCACGGTTTCGTTCAGCGCCGTCTCGAAGCACCACAGCCATGATCGCGCCTCGTCAGGCCCGACTTTGAACGGCAGATGGCGGGCGCGCAGCATTGGCGCGCCGCGCTTTTCGGTGAAAAGCGGCGGCCCGCCCAGCCAGCCCGACAGGTATTCAAACAGCTTGATGCGGCTTTCACTCATGTCAGCCGGATGGATGGCGCGCGCTGCCGCTCCGGCAGGCGCGGTCTCCATCAGATCGTAAAAGCGGGTGACAAGTGACTTCACGCCCGCTTCACCGCCGATCAGTTCATAGATGCTGGCGCTCATGCTCTCAGGTTTCCGGCTTGCAGATTTCACCGTTCATGGCAGCGCGCGCAGTGCGCCCGGCCAGCATGACAATCAGCACGGCAAGAACGGCGTAAAGGCCCTTGGCCGCCAATACGATGCCGGGCGCGGCTGCCGCTTCGCCATAGGCAAACGCCGCAGCTGTCAATGCGGCAACCGGAAAGGAATAGGCCCACCAAGAGATCATGAACGGCAGTTTCACCAGTCGCGGCAATTGGGTGAGCACGACCAGCGCAAACAGCACCGCAGCGTAAAACAGGATGCGCGAAAAGGCATCCGGCGTGGGCGAAAACTGGCTGTAGGACAAGTAGCCTACCGCAGGCGGCGCGACGAGGATCATCAGGGTGGGCATCAGCCGGTCAGGCAATTGCGCATGGAAGACCAGCCGGTTGAACACCAACGTCAACAGGATGATCCAGAACATCATGCCGGTGGCGAAAAAGAACCACGACACCTCCACATAGCCGAGCCGGACGCCGGCCAGCGGCACCAGCACATTGCCGACCGCCGGAATGAACCAGGCCGGATTGAGATGCGCCGCCTCAAACGGCCTGTGGCCGATCCATGACGAGACAACAGCAAGCGTGGCCACCAGCTGCAAGGCCGTGCCCAGCGCCCAGACCGGAAGGGCCAAAGCCGGGGAAACCGCAAATAGCGCTGTGGCAATCAGCACAAGGCTGATGGATATGGCCGGGAAAAACGCCAACCGGACCGGATGATGCCATTCGGCCTTCACAGCGGCAGGATGGCGCACAAGCTTGGTCAAATACAGCCCGGCTATGCCGATAAATACCAACACCGTCAGCCCCAGCAAGTACGGGCTCACCGCGCCGGCGGCGCCGGAGGCATGTTCAAATCGCAGCGTGGCCAAGGTCAGGCCGGACAAGCCCATCACCATGGCGAACAGACTGACGGGCAGATGCATCAGCCTTGGCTGCGCAACATGGGTTTCGGCGTTCATCGGAAGTTTCCCCTAAATATGAATAGGAATTCATATATGCATATGCATCCCCGCCTGCAAGGGCCGTTTCTTACGCCTGCGAGAGCGGCGCGTCCATTGAACGCAGGCGCATATTATTTCCCGCTTTGGCCGCCAATGGCTGGCGCGGGGTCTCAAAAGACGCTTTGATGTTGTCATGCATTTGACGGAAACAACGGATTCGCGCGGACGGATCGTGCTCCTGGGCACCAAGGGCGGCCCAGCCGTTCGCCGCAACGGCTCTTGGCCGACATCGTCGCTGATGATGATTGGCGGCCGGACCTGCGTGGTCGATTGCGGCCATGGCGTGTCGCGGGGATTGATCGAGGCGGGCGTCGATCTGAAGGTGCTCGACCTGATTTTCATTACCCACCTGCATTCCGATCACTACCTTGATCTCGGCCCATTGCTGCACACTGCCTGGACGACGGGGTTGAAATCAAAGGTCAGGCTCTATGGTCCGCAGGGCATTGCCGCCTATTGGCGGAATTTTCTGGCGGCCATGGAATTCGATATCGCCATTCGGATTGCCGATGAAGGCCGGCCTGATCTGGCGGGCCTTGTGGATGTGACAGAATACGGCGAGGGCCAGGTATTTTCCGAGCCCGGTCTGACGGTCGGCGCGCTCAAGGTCTGGCACCCGCCGGTTACCGAGGCCTTTGCGCTGCGTTTTGAAGCACCCGGCTGTACGGCGGTGTTTTCCGGCGATACCGCACATTTCCCCCCGCTGGCGGACTTTGCGCGCGGCGCGGATGTTTTGGTCCATGAGGCCATGCTGGCCGAAGGCGTGGAATCGCTGATTGCGCGGACGCCAAATGCCGGGCGCCTGCGCGAACATCTCTATGCGTCCCACACCTTGGCCCAAGAGGCGGGCGCGATTGCCGCGCAAGCCGGCGTCGGGCATCTGGTTCTCAATCATCTGGTGCCAGCCGATGATCCGGCCATTTCGTCAGGCGATTGGGAATCCGCGGTTCGCAAGACCTGGGCCGGTCCCCTCACCATTGGACGCGACGGACTTGCCGTCGCTTTCGGTAAAGATGCACAGAAAAAGGAAACGTCATGAAAGTTGCTTCCCTTCGGTCCGGTTCGCGCGATGGACGCCTTGCATTGGTTTCGTCCGATTTGACGCTCTGCACCGATGCCGTATTCCTGGCGGGAAACCTGCAGGCGGCACTTGACGACTGGACGCGCCTTTCGCCCCACCTCGAAGCCCTGTCGGAAAGCTTGCTGCATGGCGCCGTCCCCTCCGGGCGCTTTCATGAGCACGATGCGCTTGCCCCGCTGCCGCGTGCCTATCAGCATCAGGGGCCTGGCGGACTCGGCATGTCCGGCGGCTTTTCCGCAGCCCGTGATGCGCTTGCGGCAAATTCCGGATCCGTCATCCAGACCGGATTTGCCGTCATAACCGGCGATGTGCCGCAGGGTGCGGACCGCAGCACAGCAGCCGGTCTTGCCGCCCTGATCATGCTGGCGGCGGGAAGCGAGCCGGACTGGGCATTTTCGCCAACCGCCGTCACCCCCGGTGAACTTGGAAACGCATGGGACAATGGCAGTCTGACTCTGAAGGTTTCCGCCAGCCACAACGGCAAGGTCTTGCCTTCCGATGCACTTACCGTGGATTTTGCAAGCTTGATCGCTGCTGCCGCTCGTCATCGACCGCTTGGCGCGGGCACTGTCATCCGCGCGCAAGCGGGCCCGTCAATCACGCTCTCCGCGGGTGATACGATGCGCCTGGCCGCCAAGGATGCCAGGGGACAGACAATTTTTGGCGCGATCGAAAAACAGGCCGCTGGTTAACTCAGCCGGCCGCCTGCGCCAGCGCAAACAGGTTGGTGCAGCGACCGCCGGTCCGGCAATAGGCCAGAATGGGCTTGGGCGCTGATCGGATGATCCGCGCCATGTCGGCGGCATTTTCCGCCGTAATGGCGCCGGAAACCACCGGAAGGAAATGGAATTGCATGCCGGCTTGCAGCGCAGCCGCCTCAATGGCGCCGTGCGCAACCGCGCCCTCTTCATGGTCTGGGCGGTTGCAGATCAGGCTCTTGAAGCCGTAATTTGCAATAGCCTGCACATGTTCAATGCCGATCTGGCCTGCAACGGCAAATCCGTCCGCTATCATTCGCGCTTCCATGCTGCGCCTTTCCTGTCTTCTGATGGCGAAATAAGCCTCGCCGGATCGGCTGTCAAAGCCCAGATACCCGGCGAGGCAAGAGGGATGTCAAAGACCGTTGAGCGGCACTTTCAGAAAAGCCGTGCCACTTTCGTCCTTGGCGGGCAATTGGCCGGCCCGCATGTTGACCTGAAGCGACGGAATGATCAGCTTCGGCACGGCAAGCGTTGCATCGCGCGCCTTGCGCATGGCCACGAACTCGCTTTCCGAGATGCCGTCCTTGAGATGGATATTGTAGGCGCGTTCAGCTGCCACGCTGGTTTCCCATTGGATGTCGCGGCCATTCGGGCCGTAGTCATGGCACATGAAAAGCCGGGTTTCGGGCGGCAATGCAAGTACGCGCTGCGTGGAGCGGTAGAGCGTGGCGGCATCACCACCCGGGAAGTCGGCGCGTGCCGAACCGCCATCCGGCATGAACAGCGTATCGCCGACAAAGGCCGCGTCGCCGATCACATGCGTCATGCAGGCGGGCGTATGGCCGGGCGTGTGCATGACATGCGCAGTCAGCCCGCCAATGCGGTAGCTGTCGCCGTCGCCGAACAATTGGTCGAACTGTGAGCCGTCACGCTGGAACTCGGTGCCTTCGTTGAAAACCTTGCCGAAGGTTTCCTGGACAATGGTGATGTTTTCGCCAATGCCGAGCTTGCCGCCCAAGCGCTGCTGAATGTAAGGAGCAGCTGACAGATGATCGGCATGGACATGCGTCTCAATGATCCATTCGAGCGTCCAGCCCTTGTCCTTGATGGTCTTGATGATGGCGTCGGCGCTGTCATGGCTGATGCGCCCGGCTGCATAGTCAAAATCGAGAACACTGTCGATCACGGCACAGGAGGATGATCCTGGATCGCGCACGACATAGGAAATCGTATTGGTCGCCGCATCGAAAAACGCGACGACCTCGGGACGGATGGAAAGATCGGGTTTAAAGGGCAAGATGGCGGGCATGTGTCGCTCCAAGGTTGCAGACCGGGCTGCGGCCAATTGTTCATGTTTGCCAAAACTTGACTGTTTTCCCCAAAAAATGCGATTTTAACCCAGCAAGCCGGCCAAAAAGCGGCAAGCCCCACTTGGAATTCGATCGCCTTCATGGTCAAACCAGCGACGGTTTTGGTCCTTCAACCGCTTCTGACGTCATTTGCGGCTTCAGGTCATGGCGGTTGACATATGAAGACATTTTCATATATACAAGGGGGCTATGGATGCTTGTCAGGTTAATTTCATGATCCGGTCAGAAATCGACGTCACCGCGATCAACGCCCATGCCGAAGAAGCGGCCGAGCTTCTTTCGGCACTGGCCAATGCCAAGCGCCTGATGATCCTGTGCAATCTCTTGAAGTCGGAAATGGCCGTCATGCCGCTGGCTGATGCCGTGGGCATGAACCAGTCGGCGCTGTCGCAGCAATTGTCCAAATTGCGGGCGCTGCGGCTTGTCGCCACGCGCCGTGATGGCCGGACGATCTATTACCGGCTGGCATCGGTGCATGTCGCAAAGATTCTCGAAGCGCTTTATGGCCTCTATTGCGGTCCTGATGGTCAGGCGCAGGACGAGCTTTCCGAAGCGGCCTGAGATCAGGCCAAACAGTAAGCAATAGCTGACATTATGCTGACCTTGACTATCGGTAGCCAGCCAGCAAGCCGGTTATTTTCGGCTTTCCTGACGATTGGGCGCGAATGAACGCAAGTTCGCCTGCCAATGCGGATTTCTCCTCGCGCGTCATCTTCAGCCAGCCGCCCTGGCCGGCGAACAGCCAGTCAAATATCGCATCACTGTCCGTTGATTGTGCGGCAAGGCGGATGGAGGCGCGCGTGCCTTCCGCGCTCGCCAGATCATACAGGAATTCGGTCGCCGTAATGCGCAGCGTTCGCTCACCGTCGCCGATCAGCCTTGCAAACTGCACCATGTTGTCCGGACTGATTGCCTTGTCCAGTTCGCCGGCCAGCGATTTGTCAAGCCGCAGCATTTCCGTCATCGCGATGGCAACGCCAAGTTTGGTCCGGTATTGGGCGCCATCGCCGAGCCGTGCAAGATAGAACGGAACGTCTGCCGGTGCGCCGCTCGCCAATACGTCCCGCGCGATCCGCCGGATTTCCGGCTCATCCGACACCAGATCAGCAAGCGCCTTGTCGCGCAGGGCCGGATCGAGCGGCTCTGCCTTGCCCTTTGTCGCTTTATCGGCTGTCAAGAAGACCTGCGCCACGGGACCTGTTGCGCTGGCCAGCCCGGCTTGGCAGGGATCGGGTTCAGGCGCGCGCAGCGCCGAACCGATAACCAGCCCGGACCGCCGCTTGTCAACGATCACATGGCGCTCACTATCATAAGCCCAGTCAATGCCAACTGCCCCGCGGCCGAGAAAGGCGCTGAAGCAGGAGACCGGAAGCTTGATTTGCGGCAGTTCCGGCCCGTCGGCGCGCGGCGTGAAAATCAACACAGCTTCGGCAGTTGTCATGTTGTCGTCGAATGCGACAAAGCGGAATTGGCGGCTGACCGCATCGAAAAACGATTCCGAATAATCCGAGAATTTCAGTTTCGCCTCATATTGCCGCCAGTCAAAATCGGTGATCTGGCCGCGCGCCATCCGCAATCCGCCGTCGGACTGGCCCAGAAACCACAGGATCGCCAGCATGGTTGCTGTAACGCCGGCAAAAATCGCCGATTTCACCGCGACGGTCGCCTGGCCTCCAAACGCGGTCAGGATGATGGCGACGCCCGTCGCCAGAAGCACATGCTGCATGGCTTTTGGAACGTCAACTGCCAAGGGTGCGGCCAGCGACGCGCCAGCAAACAGCACGCCAACGCCTATCCCCAGCAGCATTTCGCGCGACACGCCTTTCGGCAGCGGCGCATCGTGAAGAACCGGCGCGTTTTCAGCTTCGGGCAAGTCCTTGTCCGGATTTTCTGGTTCATTTTCGGGCATGTCATCCCTCAACGGTTTCCAATGGCGCATAACATGCGCCAGTCTGATCCAAATATACGCCGCCTTCTGTGTGCTTCATCACATTGGAGTTGCGTGACTGGCGGCCGCAAAACCGAAATGTGAAGCGTCGTGTTCTGGCGTTTCGCCACAATTTCAGGCAAGCCATCAGCGCGGCAAGCGGACCTGCGCCTGCGCGTTTTGCGGCCAGGTTCGAAAACAAGGATGTCACGATGCTGGATGTAACTGCGGGCGGCGCGTTTCTGGCTGGGCTCTTGTCCTTTGTCTCGCCTTGCGTGCTGCCGATCGTGCCGCCCTATCTTGCTTACATGGCCGGCGTCACTTTCGAGCAATACCAAACGGGCGAGGGCGCCAATTCGCGGCGCATTGTGGCGACCGCCCTGGCCTTCGTGCTCGGGTTCTCAACCGTATTCGTGGCGCTGGGTGCATCAGCATCGGTGTTCGGCCAGGCCATGCGCCGCCTTTTGGCGCTGACCGTTACGATCGGCCCGCTTGAGATCAATGTCATGGCCGCCTTTGCCGGAATGGTCATCATCGTCATGGGCCTGCATTTTCTGGGCGTCTTCCGCATCGGGCTTCTCTACCGCGAGGCCCGGCTCAATGTCGAAAAGAAGCCGGCGGGCTTTGCCGGGGCCTATCTGATGGGGCTGGCGTTTGCCTTCGGCTGGACACCGTGCATCGGGCCGGTGCTTGCGGCCATCCTGTTTGTGGCGGGCTCGGAGGACACCGTGGCGCGCGGTGCAGGCCTGCTTGCCATCTATTCAGCCGGGCTTGGCCTGCCATTTCTGGCGGCGGCATTTTTCTCAAAGCCGTTCATGGGCTTTGCCGGGCGTTTCCGCGCCCATATGCACAAGGTGGAAATGGCCATGGGCGCGCTTCTGGTTTTGACCGGCGTGCTGTTCATCACTGGCCAGATCGCCGCCATGTCCTATTGGCTCTTGGAAACGTTTCCGATCTTCCAGTCGATCGGCTAAATCTGCATTCAACTGGCCCGCCCGCATCGCAGTTCGCGCGCCGCCAAGGCCCAAGGGGAGATTTCATTGTGGCGAAACGCATCCTGTTTACCGGCGGCTCGGGCAAGGCTGGACGCCATGTGGTGCCTTATCTGCTTGGCCGGGGCCACCGCGTGGTCAATGTCGATCTCGTGCCGCTTGATGTGCCGGGCGTGGACAATCTGTCTGCCGACATCACGCAGTCGGGCGAAATGTTCAACGTCATGACCAGCTACGCCAATTTTGACGAGCTTGAACCGGGCACCGGCGTTCCTGCTTTCGACGCGGTCGTTCATTTCGCCGCCGTGCCGCGCATTCTCATCAAGGCAGACAACGAGACATTCCGGGTCAATGCGCTCGGAACCTACAATGTCATCGAGGCGGCGGTGAAACTCGGCATTCGCAAGATCATCATCGCTTCGTCAGAAACCACTTACGGAATCTGCTTCGCCGACGGCGAGGTCAATCCGCATGTGCTGCCGTTGGAAGAGGATTATGACGTCGATCCGATGGACAGCTACGGCTTGTCCAAAGTGGTCAATGAAGCCACAGCAAGGGCTTTCCAGCGCCGCTCGGGTTTTGACATTTACGCGCTGCGCATCGGCAATGTCATAGAGCCGCACGAATATGACCGGTTCCCGGATTTCTTCGCCAATCCTGCCCAGCGCCGCCGCAATGCGTTCTGCTATATCGATGCGCGCGACCTGGGCCAGATCGTCGATCTGTGCCTGGAAAAAGACGGGTTGGGTTTCCAGGTTTTCAATGCCGGCAATGATGACAATTCGGCCAACATACCGTCTGCCGAACTGGCCGCGCGGTTTTTTCCCGGCGTGCCGGTGACCCGCCCGCTCGGCGAACATGAAGCGCTGTTTTCCAACCGCAAGATCCGCGACATGCTTGGATTCCGCGAGGCGCACAATTGGCGCAAATATGTGAAGGGCTGAGCGGGCTGCAAATCGGCTTGCGGAAACTTGACACCAGCGCCAAGCCGTCCAAGCATCCGGCCATGAATCCGGTTCTTGACGCCATCCTGAAACGCCGCTCTGTCGCCCCGCGCAAGCTTGTTGCCCCGGGGCCTGACGAGGCCTGCCTGCTGCGGCTGGTTGGGGCGGCCATCGCCGCACCCGATCATGGCAGGCTGCGGCCCTGGCGTTTCATGGCCATCAGCCCGGAAGCCCGGCTAAAACTGGCGGAGGTCAATGTCGCGGCGGCGCGTGAGGCCGATCCGGACCTGTCAGTGGATATGGCAGACCGCGAAAGGGAACGCGCAGGCCATGCCCCCTGCCTGCTGGCAGTCTTAGCCCGCATCGATGAGGAGAGTGCGAGCGTGCCTGTCCATGAACAATGGATGTCGGTCGGCGCAGCTGTCCAGAACCTGCTTCTGGCCGCCGAGGCTGAGGGCTTTGCCGCAATGATCGTCAGCGGGCGCAAGGTGGCCAGCCGCAGCTACCGCCTGGCATTCGGTCTGCAAACCCATGAACATGTTGCCGGCATGATCGCCATCGGCACGCCGTTGCCGGGCCAAAGGCCGAAGGAGGCGCTCGCCGTGGCCGACTTTTTCAGTGATTGGGATGGTCCTGCTTGATTTCAGCATCTGCTCATGGGAACAGGCTGTGTGAAGAGTGTGCGGAGGCAGAGTGTGACGGACATTTTGAAACAGATTCCGGTGTTGGCCGCCAATGTGGTATTCCGCAAGGTGGGTGACGGCGGAATTCTCCTGAACACGAAATCCGGCCAGATTTATTCGTGCAACACAACCTCGCAAAGCTTTCTCGCCGCAGTTGACGGACAAACCAGCGCGGGCGCAATCGTGATCCGCATGCTGGACGAATATGACGTTGGCGAAACCGAACTGAAGGCCGATATCGGCGAATTGCTATCCCGGCTCGAGGCCGAGGCCGTCATCGAAATGCGCCCGGTTGCCGGATAGCATGCCGGCCATGATGCAGGCGGGGTGGCGGCTGACGCTGGAGATGTGGGCCTGGGCCCGCATATTGCCGCTGGCGATCGGCCGACGCGACCTCAACGGCATTATTGCACTGGCCCAAGCTGCGCCGGTCCCGCGTTTTGATGGGATATCACCCCAGGCCATCGCAGAACGTGCGGTCCGGCTGACCCGGCATCCTTGGCTGATGCGCAACCGCCGCTGCCTGCGGCAAGGTGTGCTTGGCTACAGGTTTTTGCGCATGGCGGGCCATTCGCCGGAACTGCATTTCGGTATCGAGCGGAAGTCGCTTGCCGCTCAAAAGGTAGCCGCCCATTGCTGGGTTGAACTTCAAGGCACACCTGTCATCAATGCCTGTCTGGAGGACATGGAAACAGTGCTCGTTCACAAGGGGACTGGGCAGTGAACTTTTATGACCTGCGCTGCTGCGGCCTTTCGGTTGAAAGCGCTGATCCGCGTTTTGACCGCGGACTGGATTGGCTGATCGGACCGTTCGCGGCGGCCTCCCTGCCGGACGGCCTGAAAGCGGCACAAATCATTTGCCGTGTAGGGCAGTTGCCGGACTTTGCCTTGAGCGGCGAAAACGGCACGCCTTTCAATGTTGTCGGCCATGACGCTTTGTTGCGCGCCGAGATCGGCGGTGAGACGCACATCTGGCGGCCGGGGGATTTCGCTTGCCGGTTTTCGGCCAATCTGGCCGAGGTCTGGCTGCCGGAAAACGCTGGAAAGGCCGACGTGCAGTTTGGCGCAGTCATGGCCATGGATCACGCTGTGCGGACCGGCGATGCATTCTTGCTGCATTGCGCCTGCCTGGATGCACCGGATGGGAAAAACCGCATTCTGCTGCATGCCGACAGCGGCACCGGCAAAACAACAACCGCCATGGCGCTGGCCGAAGCCGGTTTTGCGCTCTCCGGCGACGACACGGCCATTGTCAGGGCCGGCCCGGGCGGCGCCGAGGCGCTTGGCCTGCCGCGATCCGCACGGGTCAGTCGCGCGACGTTGGCGATGCTGCCATTTTTGGGCGCAGTGACCCGCAAGGACGCATGGGACGACAACGACGAACAGGAAATCAGCCGCGACGCCATGGCCCGCGTCTTTGCCCTGTCAGAGCTTGGCTTCAAACCGGTAAGCGCCATTATAAATCTGGCGCGCAAGCCCGGCCAGGGCCTGTCAATTGCGCCCATGCCCGCTGCCGATGCGCTGAGCACTATCCTAGCGGCAGCCCTGTGGGCGGGCGGGGATGGCATGGCGGCGATCGACGCGGGGCGGTTTGAAACGATTGTCAGCCTGTTTGATTCCGCTCCAGTCTATCAGATGGACCTTGGCAGCGATTTTGCCGCCATGGTGGCAGCTGTCAGAAACCTGTCATAAATGTCAGCTTCGGCTTACGATGTGCTGGCGGATGCGGAAGGCGTTGTGGGCAATTCGTGACGGCCAAGTGCGGGCCGGCGCATTGCGGATCGAACTGGCGCTGACCGGAAATGCTGCAAAACCGCCCACCTTGAACAGGTCGAGCGCTGCATCAATACCCTTTGGCCGGTAGATTTGGGCAAGCAGGCTGAGGCCGGCGCGGATTTCCGGTCCGGCCCGCAATTTTCCCGAGACAGTGGCAAGATGGGCCAGGTCGGCAGACCCTAGCTTGCGGAATGCCTGCAGGATATCGGTGATGAAATGCAGGTCATGGAACTTGTGGCCGCAAGACGCATGGACGATTGCGGTCATGAAATGCGCCGCCATCGGGAATTGCCCGTTACCCGAGCTGATCCGGTATTCGGCAAGGCCGAATTTCAGATGCTTGCGCAGGCCAGGATAATGAACCAGGTCGCCATGCACTTCGATCAGGCGCAGCGGCTGGCCGCATTGCCACTTCTGCTCGAGGTAGCGGCCGGAACGGTCCCTGTCTGATCGGTGTGCCAAGGCAAAGCCGAGCGACTGCATGACCGGCGCCATGGCGGCAAAGCTGTCCAGCCCGACCAGCATGTCGATGTCGGTGAACGGCCGGTCGGAGGGCTGGTCATAGATCTCGGCGGCAAAGACTGGCCCCTTGACCGCGACATGCTCGACGCCGGCTGCAGTCATTGCCGCGGAAACCCGCTCGCGCTCGAATCCGAGCTGCATCGCATAGGCATTCGCCCACATCTGCCGGGTTTCAGCCTCTTCCAGCCATGTGTCGAGCGCCGCACCGGCCCGGCCCTTGAGCGGCAGAAGCTTGCGGAAAGCCACGGGCTCTGCGCCATGGGCGGAGATGGCGTGCATGATTGCGCCAACGCGCACTCGCGCCAAATCACTTGCCGCCGGGCCGGAAGATTCCGGATCGGACAGGGAGACAAGAAGCAGCCATTCAGGGTCAGTCAAAAGGGAGATGTCGGGTCACTCCCGGCGCGACTACGCATGCTCAATGCCGCTGTTTGCTGCAATGGCATATGATCCATGCCGAACACATCCCGCGAGCAAGAGGCCCGCGCGGATTTCGATCAGCGATCAGAGCGTAATGCTGACTGGCGGCTTCACGGCGGAAACCGCACCCAGCTTTTCGCGTTTTTCGACAACCGGCCTTTGATAGGGCTTTTTCATGCGCATGTTCCGTATGTCAATTGTTGTTCGGAACGCTCATTACCTGTGCAGCCACCGCGCCCAGCTTTTCGCGCTTGTCGACAACCGGTTTCTGATAGGGCTTCTTCATGTTTTCCTGCCTTTGGTTGCCGCTACCGCGGGATATTTTAACCGCACTTTATTTGCAGCCCCGAGGAGCGCGTGAAGACGCTTATACAGCGGCGCTGACGATAATGGCCGCCACCGCACCCAGTTTCTCGCGCTTCTCAATGACCGGCTTCTGATAGGTCTTTTTCATCGCGTCTCGCCTTTGCCTGAATGCGCACCTCAATAAAACCGGGGCCGCAAACTGTTGCAGCCCCGTTCGTGTTCCACAAGATCAGCCTGGCGCGCCGCTGACGACATCTGCGGCAACTGCGCCGAGCTTTTCGCGCTTTTCGACAACCGGCTTCTGATAGGATTTTTTCATGTTCGATTCCCGCAATTTGAATTTCCCCAGCGCAAAATTCGCTGAATTGGCCATGGGAGTCAACTGTATCAGAAAAAGCTTGATTATCAGGTGGTTGGGATTAGACGAGTTTGAGGGCTTTTGAACGTCCTATGAATGCAACGCCAGTTGTTGCCGCCGCAGGAGACCACGCCATGTCAGAATCGGGTGTCGCGGAACATTTTTTTTCGCCCGGCAGCCGCATGACGGATGTGC
>JBATMU010000248.1:0-6718 GCA_049289995.1 Rhizobiaceae bacterium
CCTTTGGGGCTTCCGGCTTGGCGGGGTCGGCAGGCTTGGCAGGGGCTTTCGGCTTGACCTCTTCATCATCGCCGCTGTCTTCGCCCGTGGCTTTCGGTGCGTCGGGCAGGACCTCTGTGCCGGTTGCGGCAGGCTCTTTCTTGATTTCGGAAAGCGCAAATGCTTGCGATCCGCCCCAGATGGAGCACATCAGCACCGCCGCCAGAAGGCGGGTGACAAACTGGTTTGGGTTCGGTCGAAGCATTGGCATCACCCTGTTGCCCGCAAGGGCGCTAATGCCATGAAAAACCTTTGCGGACGCTGCGTCAATGATGCCTGAATTCAGGGCCGATTTCACCGGAAATGATCCGCGATTTCATGCGTTCGATCAGCGCCAGTGCGGCCGCTTCGCCTTCGCTGCGGATATACTCGCTGAGTGCTGTCGCCAAGGCGGCATCTGCGACGATTTCCGGTTCAATGCCCGAGGCGACGCCTTCGGCCCAGGCCTCACGGTGGGTTTCGGTTGCCTCAAGCCGCTTTTCTTCGCGGATCAGCGCATCAATGTCGGTATGTGCCATGCCATCTCACCCGTCACCGCTGACCCAAACCGGGGCAGGGGTGCTTAATGTCCCGTTAAGTGTTTAGCACGCCAATTCGCTGCTGCGCGCCCGACTTCCGAAAACCGTTAACAGAATGCTAATTGCCAAACCGCACGACGATTTCGTGGCTCAGCGCCTCGCCTTCCTTCATGTAGCGGCCGATCGCCTCCTCGGCGGAATCGGTGCATTGCGCATAAATGCCGCTGAATGACCGGTAGCCGCGGTTGAAGCTGGCGATATATCTGGCCCGTTTATCGGCCGCTGGCGCTTCCTCGGTGAGGATCGCCTCCATCTGGTCGCGCCATTGATTGCCGGTCTCGCCGCACAGATTGCGCAGGTAATGCAACGAGCCGAGGATTTCGGCCAGCCGGAACAGCCGTGTCTCAAACGGCGCGTCAGCGGGCGCAGCCTGCGCGGCAGGCGCAGCCAGCAGACAGGCAATGAGGGCGAGGCGGCGAAGCATGATTGCTCCATGCCGTGAAATTGCGGCAGCCGCAAGGAAGCGCGTCAGTCTGCCCCGGTTTTTTGTCCGGCAATGATCTGCGCCATGACCGCAGCCACGCCTGGCACCAGCGCCAATCCATCTTCCGGTCCCGCCCAGCGCAAGTCCGCCGCATCACTGGCTGCCGCCGCACGGCCGGACCAGTCCGAAGCGGAAAACACCGCCAGCCGGTAAAGCACCGGCTTGCCGTCCTTTTTGGCCGGGACTTCAAAAACGGCGATTTCCGCAAGAGCCCCGGCGTTCAGCCCGGTTTCCTCGAAAAGTTCGCGCCGCGCGGCGTCTTCGCCGCTTTCGCCTGGCTCGCATTTGCCGCCGGGAAACGCCCAAAGCCCGGAATCCGGCGGGTTTTCGCGCAGCACCAGCAAAAACCTGCCCTTGTCATGCAAGGCAATGGATACTGCGGGAATGAGGAGCGGACGGCGCATGGCCGGACATTTGCCGCCCGCGCACGCTTTGGCAAGCCGCTCCTTTGGCAAGGCGCTTGACGCCGCTGCATCCGGCAGGGAAAGCTCACCGCATGTGCGGACGCTATTCCCTGACTGCCAGCCCCGAAGACGTCGAAGCGCTGTTTGCGCTCGACGAAATCGATCCCTTTCCGCCGCGCTACAACATTGCGCCAACCCAGCCGGTGCTGACAATCATTGCTGCGCCGCCCCAGCCTGAAGGCTCCAACCGGTCGACCAATCTCGCCCGGCTGGCGCGCTGGGGCTTCATTCCATCCTGGGTGAAAGACCCGAAAGACTTTCCGCTCATCCTCAATGCGCGGGCCGAAACCGCTGCAGAGAAGAATTCGTTCCGCGCCGCGCTGCGCCGCCGCCGCGTCTTGTTTCCGGCTTCGGGATTTTATGAATGGCGGCGCGATGGAACCAAAAAGAGCCAGGCCTTCTGGGTTCCTCCCAAAAGCGGCGGCATTGTCGCCTTTGGCGGACTGATGGAGACCTGGAATTCGGCGGACGGCTCTGAGATCGACACCGCCGCCATCCTGACCTGCGCGGCCAATGCCGACATTGCGCCGATCCATGACCGCATGCCGGTGGTGATAAAGCCCGAGCATTTCGCCCGCTGGCTCGATTGCCGCGAGGTCGGCCAGCCGGACATCACTGATCTTTTAGCGCCAGCCGCACCCGGCACCTTCGCCCCCGTCGCCATTTCAAGCAAGGTCAACAAGGTGGCCAATGCCGGGCCGGATGTGCAGGAGCCAATCGCCGAGACCCCGCCGCAAGAACCAGCCGAACCCGCCGCACCGGCCAGCCAGTTGAAGCTTTTTTGACCATGTTGCCAGAAACGCTGTCTGCCGCCATTTCCGGATTTTTCATCGGCGCCTCTCTCATCATGGCGATCGGCGCGCAGAACGCTTTCATCCTGCGCCAGGGCCTGCTGCGCAGCCATGTCTTCATCCTCAGCCTCACCTGCGCGCTGTCCGATGCCGTGCTGATTGCCGCCGGTGTCGGCGGGCTGGGTGCGCTGGTCCAGCGCTCGCCCAATCTCATTTTTGCGGTGACTTTGGGCGGCGTGCTGTTTCTGGGCGCTAGTGCAGTGAAGGCGCTGCGGCGGGCGCTCAGGCCGCAGGCCATGGGTGCGGCAACAGATGCGCCGCCCGGCCTCGGGGCGGCCATGGCCGCGTGCCTCGCCTTCACCTTCCTCAACCCGCATGTCTATCTCGACACGGTGCTGCTGGTCGGCTCGCTGTCGGCAGCGTACGACGGCGCGGCGCGTCCGGCGTTTGGCGCAGGCGCGGCTTTGGCGTCATTTGTATGGTTTTTTTCGCTGGGCTATGGCGCTCGGCTTCTTGCGCCGGTCTTTGCCCGTCCTGCCGCCTGGCGGGTGCTCGACCTGTTGATCGCGATGGTCATGGCGGCGATCGCCATGAGCCTTGCCCTCAGGCTGATCTGAATTCAGGCGGCGAGCTTGTCGGTCTTCTTGGGCTGGCAGATCAGTGCGGCCATGATGTCGGCCGGGCCGATGGCGAGATAGCGGCGGGCGAGAATGTCGGCGTCGCGCTTTTCGCGTTCGGCCTGTGCGGCAGTCAATTGCATAATGGTGTCCCTGTTTGTCCGGGCGGGTCTTTGCGGGCCGAATTCGGCAAAACCGTGGCCGGTTGCCGCTTTTTGCCAATGCACGGTTAAGCGCCGGTTAACAGGGTGCAAAGTCTTGACGCCGCCGGAATGTGCGGCGATAACACACTCATGAAAACGCTGTGCGCCCCTTCGGGCATTTGCATTTCGATCTGCATTATCGGCTAGCGCCACGCTGGTCCGGACGTTTTCGCCTCTCCCAAGAACCGCAAAAACGCTCCCGGCCGGCAGGCCAAGGGGAAGTTCATGCCGTCTGGATTCAAGGGCCTCAAAATCTACAATACGCTGACCCGCGCCAAGGAGGATTTCGTCCCCTATGACGACAAAAACGTGCGCATGTATGTCTGCGGCCCGACCGTTTATGACTTTGCCCATATCGGCAATGCGCGCCCGGCCATCGTCTTCGATGTGCTCTACCGGCTCTTGCGCCACCTCTATGGCGCCGATCACGTCACCTATGTCCGCAACATCACCGACGTTGACGACAAGATCAACGCGCGCGCGCTGCGTGACTATCCGGGCCTTCCGCTCAACGAAGCCATCGCCAGGGTCACCGAAAAGACCGAACGGCAATATCACGAGGATGTCGCCGCCCTTGGCTGCCTGACGCCGACCTTTGAGCCGCACGCCACAGAGCACATTCCCGGCATGGTCGCGATGATCGACGATCTCATTGCCAAGGGCCACGCATATCTGGCCGAGGGCGGCGAGGGCCGCGAAGTGTTGTTCAACGTCGCTTCGATGCCTGACTACGGCGCGCTGTCAAAGCGCCGCCTGGACGAGCAGCAGGCGGGTGCGCGCATCGCCGTCAAGGACCACAAGATCAATCCCGGCGATTTCGTGCTGTGGAAGGAATCGGCCGCCAATGAACCCGGCTGGTCCGGCCATTTCCATGAGGCCGGCCGCCATGTCGATATTCACGGCCGCCCCGGCTGGCATATCGAATGCTCGGTCATGTCCGAGCATCACCTCGGCAAGGAATTCGACATCCATGGCGGCGGGCTCGACCTGATTTTCCCGCACCATGAAAACGAAATCGCCCAGTCGCGCTGCGCCCACGGCAATGACGTGATGGCCAAATACTGGATGCACAACGGCTTCCTGCAGGTCGAAGGCAAGAAAATGTCCAAGTCCGAGGGCAATTTCATCACCATCCATGAGCTTTTGCACACCGACAAATTCGGCGGCCGCAAATGGCCGGGCGAGGTGCTGCGCCTCGCCATGCTGATGACCCATTACCGCGAGCCGATTGATTTCAGTGTGAGGCGGCTGGAGGAGGCGGAGAATACTTTGGCGCGACTGAAGCGCAAAGCTGAGGGCGGGATCGCGACGGTTTTACACCCCTCGTTTTTGGAAGCGCTCGGGGAAGATTTGAACACCCCTGAATTTGTGCAGGCAATGAACGCATCCGGTATTCCCGCATCATCACTTCTCGCTGCCGCTGATCTAATTGGATTTGATCTCCGTCCGCAGGAAGCGACCTTTGATGTCAGCAAATACGTGACAAAGCGCCTCTCCCTCCTCGCCGCCAAGGACTTCGCCGGTGCCGACCGCATCCGCGACGAATTGCTGGCGCAGGGCATCCAGCTGAAGGACGGCAAGGATCCTGTCACCGGCGCGCGGGTGACGACATGGGAGGTGAAGCGGTGAGGCAGCAGACTGCGCGCCCCCCTCTGTCGGCTGCGCCGACATCTCCCCCGCAAGGGGGGAGAGAGGAGCCAAGGTGCGGATGCACCGTCCTTGTCCTGGAGAGACTTTTGGAAAGCGCACTCCTCTCTCCCCCCTCGCGGGGGAGATGCCGGCGCAGCCGGCAGAGGGGGGCGCTTAGCAATGAGCGGCTGGATGGCCTTGTCAGCGCGGTTTTGGCCGTGGAGGCCTGGGCGAAGTGGTCGCATGTCAATGAATTACCTGCCTTGAACACGGGGCAAATCCATGCCGCATGAAATCGTCGCTGCCCGCCAACGCACAAATGCCAAAGCCATGCGCAAGGTCATGACTGATGCGGAACGCCGCTTGTGGAACCAATTGCGCGCCCATCGAGTGATGGGTCTTGGATTTCGCCGGCAAGTTCCGGTCGGGAAATATGTCGCAGACTTCGCCTGTTCTGAACACCGGCTGGTCGTTGAAATTGACGGTTCACACCATGGGCTGCCGGAAGCGGTTCTGCGGGATCAAATTCGAACCGCCGCACTTGGAGAAACTGGCTGGACGATCCTCCGCTTCTGGAATGACGATGTGATGCGTGATCTGGAAAATGTATGCGGCCACATCGTCGCTTGGGTTCTGGAGAAATCCCCAATTGCGCCCCCCTCTGCCGGCTTTGCCGGCATCTCCCCCGCAAGGGGGGAGAGTGGCGCGCAAATACAAATTGCGGAGAAATCACGATGATGACCACACGTCTCTCCGGCGGCTGCCAATGCGGCGCGGTGCGCTACCGCGCCGAGATCATCCCCGAAACGGCCCATATCTGCCATTGCCGCATGTGCCAGAAGGCGGCGGGCAATTACTTCATGCCGCTCGCCAATGCCAAGAAATCAGCCTTCGCGGTGACGCGGGGCGAAATTGCCTGGTTCGCCTCGTCTGACCCGGTACGGCGCGGCTTTTGCCGGGATTGCGGCACGCCGCTGATTTTCGAAACGCTCAGCGCCGGTCATCTCAACGTCACGCTCGGCTCGCTCGATGACCCGAAAGCCGTGCAGCCGGGCGGCCAATATGGGCTGGAAGCCAAAATGCCATGGTTTGCTGCGCTTGAAGTGCTGCCGGGTTCCGAGACCGAGGATGATCCGTATCAGGATGGCGCGCGCATTGCCGAAATTGCCGCCAGCAACCACCAGCACCCCGATCACGACACGGCCGCCTGGCCGCAAAAGGACCCGACATGACGCTGCGCACCTTCTACCCGGAAATCGAAGCCTATGCCTCCGGAATGCTCGATGTTGGCGACGGGCACCGGATTTATTGGGAACGGTCCGGCACGCCCGGCGCCAAGCCTGCGGTCTTCCTGCATGGCGGACCCGGCGGCGGCTTTTCGCCGGTGCATCGCCGCCTGTTTGACCCCAAGGCCTATGATGTCTTGCTGTTCGACCAGCGCGGCTGCGGCAGGTCCACGCCCTTCGCCTCCCTTGACGCCAACACCACCTGGCATCTGGTCGCCGATATCGAGCGCCTGCGCGAGATGGCAGGCGTTGAACGCTGGCAGGTTTTCGGCGGCTCATGGGGATCGACGCTGGCGCTCGCCTATGCGCAGACCCATCCTGAAAGGGTCAGCGAACTGATCGTGCGCGGCATCTATACGCTCACCAAGGCGGAACTCGCCTGGTATTACCAATTCGGCGTCTCGCAGATGTTCCCGGAAAAATGGGAGCGGTTTCTCGTACCCATTCCGGACAATGAGCGTCATGACATGATGGGCGCCTACCGCAAGCGGCTCGTGGGCGATGACAAGGCGGCGCAGCTTGAGGCCGCGCGGGCCTGGAGCATCTGGGAAGGCCAGACGATCACCCTGCTGCCGGAACCGTCCACCAGCGACAAGTTTGCGATGGATGACTTCGCGCTCGCCTTTG
>JBATMU010000249.1:0-5484 GCA_049289995.1 Rhizobiaceae bacterium
ATAGGCCTTGTATTCGCCAAAATACTTGGTGATCGCTGCCGTCAGGGACGTCTTGCCATGGTCAACGTGACCAATCGTGCCGATGTTGACGTGCGGCTTGTTCCGTTCAAACTTGCTCTTACCCATGATGTGTTCCTGTCGTGGCGCAGCAGTTGGCCTGCCGGTTTTCCGGCCGGTCCTGAAAGTGAACGCGACATAGGGCTTTCGGTTTTGGGAAGCAAGCGCAAATTGCCAGGCGCTATTGCAGGCTGGCCGCCAGCTTGGCGGCATCAGCCGATTTCAGGTATTTTGATTGCACCCAGCCCATCCGGCCATTGGCATCCATAACCTTGACCCATTCGCTACCGGCAGAATTGGCCAAGGGCATGTAGGCGACCGGCGATCCGGATGGCAAAAGATCGATTTTCAGGCCGTTGCCGGGCGTCTTGCGCAGATTGACCTTGGTATTGGTCGTTGCAAGACCGATGGTCCAGAATGGCCATTTGGCGGCCGACCAGCCGCAGTCAAACGGCGGGAAGATCGGCGTTTCCGAATTGGCGAGCACATTGTCCTTGTATTCGCAGCGATGCGCATCGCTGGCGATCGCCGCCGAAAGTGCCGCAAGGCTGGTCTCTTCCTCGCCTGACAGCAGGCTGGCCACTGCCAGCCCGACCACCGCCTGCGGTTCGGCAGCCGGATCAAGCCCCTTGAGCATGTCCACCGCCTTGGCTGCGGTGATTTCGTTTCCGGCAGGCATGGCCGCTTTTTGCTGCCCATCGAGTGCCGAAAGCCCGAATGCCGCCAAAGCCAGTGTGCCTTCATTGCGGGTGTTGTCGTTGTTGAGCGCAGAGACATAGGCCGCGTAGGCCATGTTCAACGCATCTTGCGGGGAAGGTCGCGTGAAATGCTCTTTGTGGTCTTCTGAGGTTTCCGGAATCTCGTAGAGCGAGCGCGCCAAGGCAACAGGCGCATTGCAGAACTTGTAAAGCTCGAAATGCGCCGGGATTTTCGCCTGGATGAAGGCCTCGGCCGGCAGTTCGTGATCGCGCACGATGTCGCCAAGCTTGCACGCCGAATCCTGGTCGCCCATGTCATACCCGCGCTTGTAGAGCGCCATCGCGCCGGCAAAGTCGGCCGGATCATCCTCTTCGAGTGCCAATCCCAGCCGCACGAGACCCGCCGCATTGCCGGCCTTCGCCGCCTGCTCCGCGAGCTTGACCGCCTCGGCGCGGGTTTGCGCATTGCGTTCAAAACCATTGCCGCTCAGCCGCCGGTCAACCAGTTCGGTGATCGACCATGCATCACCCGCCGCCGCCCCCTTTTCGAACGCGGCAATCGAACCGGCCGGATCTGCGGGAATGCCGGCATACCCTTCCGCCAGCATGTAGGCATAGCGCCGCCATGCAAAACCATAGCCAAGTTCGCCCGCCAGCTTGAACGCTTCCGCTGCAGCCTTCTCGTCCTTCGCAAGTCCCAAACCATTGAGCAGCATATGGCCGCGAAGACTGATCGTGAATGTATCGCGAGGGTCTAGCCGGAATGCCTTTTCAACAAATGTTCCGGCTTTTTTCAGCGCAGACTCGCCGCCAAGGCTGGCGCTTTCGTCCACAAGGATGTCGGCTAGTTCCGCACAGCCGCGCGCCAGATCGAGATCGCACGACTTCTCATAAAGCGCCGCTGCACCGGCGATATCCTTTTCCGTGCCGCTGCCGGATCGCTTGAGGCGGCCCAGATTGGTCGTGGAATCGGTGTAGCCGACCTTGTCGCCTTTTTCATAGAATGTGATGGCCTTGGCGAAGTCCTGCTCGGCGCCGCGCCCGGTTTCATGCATCCAGCCCATCATGTGCAGGCCCCAGCCATACTCCGCATCCATTTTCAGGCCGAGTTGCACCTGGGCATAGGCCAGCTTGTCATTTTCTGTCGACACACCGCCCAACAAGCCTTCGGTCAGCATCTGGCTGACCCGGATATGCCCGCTTGCACGGCCAAGTTCAGCAGCACGCAGATAAGCGGCTTTGGCTTTTTCCATGTCGGGTTTTGGAAATGAGGCATCGCTCAACAGGTCGCCAAGATTATAGGCGGCCAGCGAATAACCGGCTGCGGCCGCTTCCTCGAAATAGCCGGCAGCTGCGACAGGATCTTTTTCAACGCCGCGCCCCACCCAAAGCAGCCATCCATAGAAATTGGGGCCCCAATCCGGCTGTCCGCGCTCAACCGCCTCAAGCGCCAGTTTCGCCATTTCCTTGTCATTGGCGTCGCTGCGTTCAAACCCGTCGCCTTGCCAGATCATGTTGGCAAGGTTCAGCCCGGCCAGAATGCCGCCCGGCATGTCCTTGGCGGTGCGGAAGTCGGCTGCAGCATCGGCAAACGACTGGTTAGATGAATCCGGATCGGTCTCGCGCAGCCGCTTGCCAAGTTCGCGGCGGATCAAGGCTCGGGAAATCAGCAGCGCCGACGAATCCGGTTTTACCTCAAGCGCGATGGAACAGCGCATTTCGTTGCGGCCTAGCGCCACCACGCTGGCATCGGCCAGATTGATGTCGGAATCGCGCGAGCAGCTTTCGACCAGCTTGGATGCGCCGGCAAACACATCGCCGCCCGCCGGGCCGGTTGCGGATTTCTGCGACGTATCGCCGGGGATTTGCGCCGCCGCTTCCGAGGCGCCCTTCTGGCGGGCCGCTTCAAGCTTTTCCTCGTTGGCGCGGCGCAAATCGGCAAACCGGCTGATCAGCGGTGAACCGGTTGACAGGAAGAACATGTCGGGCTCGCGGTTCTGCGAGCGATGCTGCTGGTCGGTATAGGCGCCGGAGACAAACTGCATTTGCGGCCGCCCGGGATTGTCCATCTGCAGCATGCGGGTCGTCAGATGCTGCATCAGCACATACTGGTTCCAGACACCTTCGCCATTGTCTTCCGGCGTGACCTTGCCAGACAGGAACTCGGTGAGCTGCTGGGTGAAAAAGCCGCCTTCGGGGCCTTCGCGGGTCGGGTTGTCAGAATCGGCCGCCGCCAGGATGACATGGGCCGGTTTGCCGATACGGGTATAGCTGCGCAGGAATTTCCCGTAATCGCCGACATCACGGCTGGAAGCCAGCGGCTCGGCTGATCGTTCGGACCGGGTCACCCGCGTCGCCAATCCGGAAAAGCAGGCGTCCAGCACAAACACCGCCTGCCGCACATTCAGGAAAAAGCCGGGATCCGCCGACCAGTCTTCGATGGTCGACATCGGCAGCGCGGTGCGCCGGTTCAGCGTCTTGCGCTTGGTGTCATGGAACGCGAGGTAGCCTTCGCGGGTTGCGCCTGCCTTGCGGTCAATGCCGTGACCGGCCCAGTAGAAAAACAGCCGGTCGGTCTCGCGCATTTCGTCGCGCAATGCGTTTTCTATCAGGCACAGGACATTGTCGCCTGTGGCGTTTTCATCTTCCAGCCGCACCAGAACATCATAGCCGAGGTCGCTGCCATCTTTGGCCAACAGCAGCCGGGACATCGCCTCGACATCCTTGTGCACGCCCGGCAGATCGGCAAGGCCGCTGCCCGGCGCAAATTTCGATACGCCGATGATGACGGCTATGCCGCGCGAATAGGGCTGTTCGGCAGGAGCCGCATCGCCGTCCGGCGGTGAAAACAGCGCGCCGTAGAGACGCCCGATTTCGGTTTCGGATTCGCGCAGGGTGACCGTCGCCCCGCAAGCTTCAAGTTCGGCAATCCGCTCGGCGGTCAGAATCTCGGCAGCGGCAGGGCTGCCCGAGAGCGCCCAGCCACCCAGAAAAAAGACCATGGCTGCAAGCTTGCGCACCGCCATTCACCGCCCAAAACTGCCCACATGGCGAGTTTGGGCCGCAAAAAGCGGTTTTTCAATGACGAAATTCTAATGGAGTTAAAGTGCTGGCGTGGAGGTTTGGAGCGGGCGGCGGGAATCGAACCCGCGTCTCTAGCTTGGAAGGCTAGGGTCTTACCATTACACAACGCCCGCGCTGGCATGCCAGCCTAAACACTTTGCCGGCCCGCGCAAAGGCCGGTATCGCGCCTTCACTGGCGTCTTCCGGGCAAGCCGTCCAAACACAAGTGAAAGCGCGATGGTGGGAGAGGTAGGACTCGAACCTACGAAGGCGTAGCCAGCGGATTTACAGTCCGCCCCCTTTGCCGCTCGGGACACTCTCCCGGAACCATTCGGTCTTGCGCCTCTTTCAAGACAAAGACCTTAGCCCACGAATGGGCCGGGAACCGCGAGCGCCTTATGCAGACCAAGCCTTGCCGTGTCAACGCCAAACGGCAGAAGGCCAAGCGAATTCAGGCGGCCGTTTCCGCCTTGCCGGCAGCTGGCGTTTGCGCCATGCCGCGCCGGATGCGGGCTTCCCTCAACGCCCTCGCTTCGTCAAGGGCGGCTTCCACCTTGTCATTGCCCGCACTTACTTCTTCAATGCGCGCCGAAATCCGCGCCCGAGCGCCTGCCTGCGAGGCCGCGATGTTCTCGCGCAGCCAAAGCGCATAGGCGCTGGGCGGCGAAAAGAAGATTTTGGCGATCACCGGCGCAAGCTCGAGAAAGGCCACAAAGATCCGGATGACCAGCGACAGCGCCGTCAGCGAAGCGCCATATTTCGGATCGGATTTCAACTGGCGAAGGGCGGCAACGCGCGCCACCGGATCGTCGCGCAACGGCACAAAAACCCCGTCAGCAGCCAATTGCGCCCGCTTGGTCTCAAAGGCCGCATCCTGTCCGGCAATCAGAGTGGCAAGTTCGACACCGGCCTGATCTCGCTGCGCCTGCATGGCGGCAATTTCTTCGGGATGCAGCCGCGCGTCGTCTTCCGACTGCGCAATCCTGGCCTCGGCCGCAGCCAAAGCCGCGAGCACTTCGGCGCGCTCATCGCGCTTGCGCGCCAGCACGCGTTCGGATTCGGCCAGACGGAACTTGTAGATGTCGCAATTGGTGCCCGGTTTGCAACCTGGCCTGCCGGTATATTTGCCAAGTGTCGTGGCGCCGGTTTCCTCCGCGCGGATGTCCTCGCGCAGCGAGGCGTTTTCCGCCTCGATTGTCTCTATCTGTGACCTGAGGTCATTGGCCTGGGCCCTCAACGTGTCGCGTTCGGTCTGGGCGGGCGAAACCGCAGGCACTTCCGCCTTAACCTGGCTCAGCGCCAATGGGCTGATGCGGGCATCGAGATCAGCGACAAGCTTGCGCAGTCTCTCCTGCTCGGCGGCTTGCGCCTTTTCATGGGCCGCGATTGCTGCGCGGAACGGCGCGTTGTCGCGAAAATTCTCGCGGCTCATATGGGCGACCAGCGTCGGCCCGAACAGTGCGACTTCGACCAAGAGCGACAGGGTCAGTGCGATGACCAGTGAAATGCCCAGGCGGATTGCCAGACGCGCCAGACGGCCAAACGGAATGGCCCGCAGCCAGGACCCGCTGCGCTGCGGCGAAAGATCATGCAGCATGCCCATGTCATACCAGTCGGCCTGAAACAGCGCCCGGTCGAACAGCACCACGATCAAACCGACCAGCAT
>JBATMU010000250.1:0-2619 GCA_049289995.1 Rhizobiaceae bacterium
GGCTCGGCAGCCGGAGCGGGCGCAGCCGGGGCTTCAGCCTTCGGGGCCTCCGGGGCCTTCACTTCTTCCTTCTTGTCGTTGCAGCCGGCAACAGCCAGAACCGAAACGGACGCGAGCAGGATCAGGAATTTCTTCATGGGTAAACCTCCATGCAGCACAAGCGCTGCGTGAGCGGCGGCTTGACGGCCAATTGTGGCGAAAATGGCGCAATTGCGGCAGTGCACTCACTTTTGTGTGCGATGCGAAATCAGCAAATCCGGGCGTTCACAAGCTGATTGCGCCGCGCGCCGCCTGATCATATTGGCCGGAAAGCGCGTGCAGCAGTCCCGCTGCCTTGCTGATTTCCGCAGGTGAAATGCCCATTGCCAGCACGGATTCGATCAAAATCGCTTCTCGCACCTTTTTGTAGCGGTTGCATGCCGCGACGCCTTCGGCGCTGGCCCGCACGGTCTTTTCCTTGCCGCGCCGCCCTGCGGCAATCAGTCCCGCCGCCGCCAGCTTCTTCACCGCATAGGACACAAGGTGCGTGTCTTCTATGTTGAACATCAAACAGATATCGGCAATCGACTTTTCCCGGCCTCGGTGATTGGCGGCGTGCAGCACCAGGATGTCGACCGGCTGAAGGCCTTCGATTCCGGCTGCCGCCATGCAGCGCGCCGTCCAGCGCTGAAACGCATTGCCCATCACCGTCAGCGCAAATTCCAGTTCCGACAGTGCAGGCATGGCCCCATCCGCCAGATGCGCAGCCGACACCAGCCCGGCGGCCCGGTTGCCTTTCTCTGATGGCATAAAGATTCTCCGTAAGTACGATGACAAATCGTTGACGTTTTATCGACAAGTAATGCATGATAGGCGCATTCAAATTTCATTTCCACCTGAAAGGATGCGCTATGACCGCCACAGCCTGGGATTTCTGGATCGACCGCGGCGGCACATTCACCGACATCATCGGCCGCAGCTCGGATGGAGAATTGCACCAGCGCAAGCTGCTCTCGGAAAATCCCGGCGCCTACACGGATGCCGCCGTCCAGGGCATGCGCGATCTTCTGGGCGTCAAAACCGGACAGAACCTGGCCGCTGGCAGCATCGGCATGGTCAAGATGGGCACGACGGTCGCCACCAATGCCCTGCTTGAGCGCAAGGGCGACCGGGTTCTGCTGCTCATTACCAAGGGGTTTCGCGACGCGCTCCGGCTGGCCTATCAGGCGCGGCCCGACATTTTCGCCAAGCAGATCCTGCTGCCCGAACAGCTTTACGAGCGGGTCATCGAAGTGCCGGGCAGGTTCCGCGCCGATGGCGCGCTCGAGGCCGGACTTGATCTCGGTTCAGCTGAAGCGGAAATCCGCCGGGCCCGTGCTGACGGTATCGATGCGGTCGCCATCGTCTTCATGCACTCCTGGCTCGACGCCAGCCATGAACTGGAAGCCGAAGCGCTGTGCCGCGCCGCCGGTTTCGGCCAGATTTCCGTCAGCCACAAGGTCTCGCCGCTGGTCAAGCTGGTCGGGCGCGGCGACACCACCGTGGTCGATGCCTATCTGTCGCCAATTTTGGCCCGCTATGTCGCCCGCGTCACCGGCGAACTGGGCTCGAGCGCTGCCGATGCGCGGCTGATGTTCATGATGTCATCGGGCGGGTTGACCTCGGCCAGCCGTTTCCAGGGCAAGGACGCCATCCTGTCCGGCCCGGCGGGCGGCGTGGTCGGCATGGTTGAAACGGCGCGCATGGCCGGATTTTCCAGGGTGATCGGCTTTGACATGGGCGGCACCTCAACGGACGTCGCCCATTATGACGGCGACTACGAGCGCGCCTTTGACACCGAAGTGGCGGGCGTGCGCATTCGCGCGCCGATGATGCGCATTCATACGGTGGCGGCCGGCGGCGGCTCCATCCTGCACTATGAGGACGGGCGCTTTCAGGCCGGACCCGATTCGGCCGGCGCCAATCCCGGCCCCGCCTGCTATCGGCGCGGCGGCCCGCTCGCCGTCACCGATGCCAATGTCATGCTCGGCAAATTGCAGCCGGACTTTTTTCCGGCCATTTTCGGCCCCGGCCAGGACCAGAAACTGGATGCGGGCGCGGTTCGCGCAAAATTCGAAAATCTTGCCGCCGAGATCGGCGATGGCCGCAGCCCCGAAGCCGTGGCCGAAGGTTTCGTGACGATTGCCGTCGAAAACATGGCCAACGCCATCAAGAAGATTTCCGTGCAGCGCGGCTATGACGTGACCGAATACCTGCTCAATTGCTTTGGCGGCGCGGGCGGCCAGCATGCCTGCCTGGTTGCCGATGCGCTCGGCATGGAGGCGGTGCTCATCCATCCGTTCTCCGGGCTCTTGTCAGCCTATGGCATCGGGTTGGCCAGCGTGTCCGCGTCACGCCAGCAATCGCTGATCGCCCCGCTCGGCGAACAATCAATCGGCGCCATCGCGGCCTTGATCGAGGATTTGCGGGCCAAGGTTTTTGACGATCTCGCCGCCCAGGAAGTGCCAGCCGACGCCATTGCATGGCGGCCCGTGCTGATGATCCGCTATGACGGCACCGATACCTCGCTGCCGGTCGATTTCACGGACCGCTCGCTGGACCATGCCCGCACGGAATTCGAGCGCGCCCACAAGGCGCAAT
>JBATMU010000251.1:0-6579 GCA_049289995.1 Rhizobiaceae bacterium
AGCCACAACAGGCCGGTCACCGTGAAAACCGAAGCGACTGTCGTCACCAGAACGCTTGCCGAAGCCCGTTCAACCCAAACGCCATAATGCTGGGCGATCACGAACACATTGGTGGCCGTGGGCAACGATGCCAGCAGCACCGCCGACCACACCCAGACCGGGTCATAGTTGCCCATGGCTGACAGCACCACATAGGCAAGCACCGGGTGGATGAGCAGCTTGAGCATGGCAATTGCGCCCAGTTCCGGCGGCACCCGCTTTAACGGTCTTAGCGCCAGCGTCACCCCCATGGCAAACAGCGCGCAAGGCGCCGCCGCCCGCGCCAGCATGTCAAACAGCCGGTCAACCGGCAAAGGCGGAGTGAATTCCGCGTAAGCCGCGACAACGCCGAGCGCTGTCGCCATGATGAACGGATGCAGGGCGATCTTGCGGACCACGTCAAGCGCCACCACGCGCGCCGGCCGCGGATCATCGCCCGCCAACGCCATCATCAACGGCGCTACGGTGAAATGCATGACATTTTCGAAGCAGAAGATCAGCGCCACCGGCACCGCCGCCTCTTCCCCCAGCGCCAGGATGGCAAGGCCTGGCCCCATATAGCCGATATTGCCATAGGCGGCGGCCAGCGCCTTGATGGTGCTTTCTGCGATATTGCCGCCTGAAAAAAGCACTGAAGCGACGAACATCAGCGAAAAAATGATCCAGGTCGACATGACCGAGGCAAAGATGAAACCGCCCTCGGTCAGCTTCTCGACCGGCGTGGCCGAAACCAATTGAAAAAACAGCACCGGCAGCGCCGCATAGACGATGAACGTGTTCATCCAGCCAAGCGCTTCCAGCGGCTGGCGCGTCAGGCGCGCAATGGCGAAGCCAAGAAAGATCAGGCCGAAAAACGGAAGAACCAGGCCGATGACATCAGACATTCAGGCGAATCCAACCCGGCGGATTTCGCCGGCCGCCAGCCTATACCGCGTCAAAAGCGCTCCCGCCAACACGCATGATGGCGCACCGATTGAATTTTCCCGCGTCTTGGCCCAAATAGGAGCCATGCAGGACAACATTTTCAAACAGGCAAAATTCAGGATCGGCGATGTGGTCCGCCACCGCTTGTTTCCGTTTCGCGGCATCGTGTTTGATGTGGACCCCGTTTTTTCCAATTCCGAGGAATGGTATCGCGCCATTCCCGAAGAGGTGCGGCCCCGCCGCGACCAGCCATTTTATCATTTGCTCGCCCAGAATGACGAAACCGAATATGTCGCCTATGTCTCTGAGCAAAATCTTCTGCCCGATCCCGATGGCGAACCGATGCGTCATCCGCGGCTGAAGGAGTTTTTCGGAATTGCGCCGGACGGCGCTTATGTGCCGGTTTCCACAGTTCGCCATTGAGGAATTGACCTGCAAAAGCAAACGGGGCCTGAAGGCCCCGCAGCATAAGTCAGGTTTGAAGCCGCCTCAGTTTGCGGCTTTGGCCTTGTCCTGCTCTTCCTTGAGCTTCTTCTCGAAATCGCCCTTGCGCTTTTCGATTTCCGCCTGGAGCTGCTTCTGGCGGTCTTCAAGTTCGTTCTGCTTGAGGCCTTCGCCATCATAGGCGCCGGAGAACCCTTCAAGCGACACCTTGATCGGGCTCGGCTGGTTCTGGAAATTCACGGAAGTGAGCGTCAGTTCGCCGCCCTTGCGCAGGGCCGCAAGCAGCGAGTCAGCCAAAGGCGCTTCTGCGACGCAACGGTCAGGGAAGCAGATAATATAATCGAGCTTCTGCGGCTTGCCGCCGTCAATCTGCATGCCGATGCCGGGCGGGATCAGCCGGCCGGTCGGCACCGAGATCTGGAAAATCTTGCGGTTGATCTTGCCTTTCAGCTCGATCAGGCTGAGCCCGGTCAAAAGCTGGCCGGTCTCGGCCATTTTCAGGTTCTGCACGTTGCAGAAATCATTGTCTTCCTGCTTGGAGCACACCTTGAACCAGCCCTGCGGAACTTCGCTCTGCTGGGCGGCGGCCGGCGCGGCCGAAAATGCAAATCCTGCCAGAACGGCTCCGCCGAGGGCGGAACGGACGGCGGCTGTTTTCAGATCAATCATTGACCAATATCCTCTTGAAACTTGCGGCCGGTCCGGGAGCGAACGGCTTGATGCTAACTGTTGGCCAAATGAGGCAACAGAATGACTTCCGCGCGCCTGTTACACGCTTGGCCGCAGCAAATCCAGCATGCTTTGCGCCCGTGTCATGCGGCAAATCGAAATAGCACGGCAAATCCGCTGCATAGAACCGCCAATTCGGGCCAAGGGCGCCATCATGATACAGTTTTGGCGAATCGCCGACGGCCGCAAGATGCCTTCGGCGCCATCTGTTTCGGGAAACGCCTATGAACCGACTTATGCTTGCAGCCGCCGCCCTGCTCATTGGGCAATTTGCCACCCTGGCGCATGCTGAACCGGTTCATGCCATTGCCATGCATGGCAACCCTGCCCTGGCTGCCGATTTTGCCGCTTTTCCTTATGCCGATCCGGCGGCCCCCAAGGGCGGACGCATCAACTACGCCGTGACCGGCGTGTTTGACAGCGTCAATCCCTTCATCGTTCAAGGCAGTGCCGCACGTGGCCTGATCGATCTGTCATTCGGCAACAATGTCTATGAGACGTTGATGGCCCGGTCCGCGGATGAGGCTTTCACTCTTTATCCGCTGCTTGCCAAATCGGTCGAAACCGACCCGGAACGCACATGGGTCGAATTTACGCTCGACGAAAAAGCGGCGTTTTCGGACGGCAAGCCGGTGACGCCCGAAGATGTGATTTTCACCTTCGAGCTGCTGCGCGACAAGGGCCTGCCGCGTTATGGCCGCACCATCAAGAAAATCGCCAAAATGGAAAAGGTCGGCGAGCGCGGTGTGCGCTTCACCTTTGCCAATGGCAAGGACCGCGAACTGCCTTTGATTCTCGGCCTCATGCCGGTCCTGCCGAAACATGCCGTCAACGCCGAGACGTTTGACAAGTCCACGCTGACCCCCTTCCCCGGCTCCGGCCCCTATTTGCTGACGGACGTAAAGCCCGGTGCCGCTCTCACTTTCAAGAAAAATCCGGCCTATTGGGGCAAGGACCGTCCCGCCAAGGCGGGATTCGACAATTACGACGACATCCGCATCACCTATTACCGCGAGGAAAATGCGGTGTTTGAAGCCTTCAAGAAAGGCGATGTCGATGTGTTCGTCGAAAACAATCCTGGGCGCTGGGGCGACAGCTATGATTTCCCGGCAGCCGCAGAAGGCAAAGTCATCAAGGAAGCCCTGAACAACGGCCTGCCGTCCGGCATGAACGCCTTTGTGTTCAACGCGCGCCGTCCGCCTTTTGACAATCCGGCGGTGCGCAAGGCGCTGGGCGGGCTGTTCGATTTCGAATGGGCCAATGCCAACCTGTTTTCGGGCGCTTACCGGCGGACGAAGAGTTTTTACGACAATTCCGAACTGTCAGGCATGGGCAGGCCAGCCAGCGATGCCGAAAAATCCCTGCTTGGAGAGCACGCCGCCAAACTTGATCCGGCCATTCTGGATGGGTCATGGACGCCGCCGGTTTCCGATGGCTCCGGGCGCGACCGCACTTTCCTGAAAGCCGGGCTTGATGCGCTCACCGCCGCCGGTTTCAAACTGGCAGGCGGCGTCATGGCCGATGCGGCCGGCAAGCCGCTCGCTTTTGAAATCCTGCTCAACGGCAAGGCCAACGAGCCGGTCGCCAATGCGTGGAAGTCCACCCTTGAGCGGCTCGGCATCAAAGTGACGCTCAATTCGGTTGACAGCGCCCAATATGTGCAGCGCCTGCAGACCTATGATTTCGACGTGATCGGCTTCAATTATTCGTCGTCGCTGTCTCCCGGCGCCGAGCAGGTCGGCCGCTGGGGGTCGGAAATGGCCGCCAAACCGGGCACGTTCAATTATGCGGGAGCGGCCGATCCGGCCATTGACGCCATGATCGCCGCCCTTTTGAATGCCGGAACGCGCGAGGATTTTGTCACCGCCGTGCGCGCTTATGACCGTGTGCTGCTCAACGGCCATTGGCTGGTCCCGCTCTATTTCCAGGCCGAGCAATGGGTGGCGCATTGGGCGCGCATCAAGCGGCCGGAAAAAACACCGCTCTACGGCTACCAGCTTTCAGCTTGGTGGGCGCAAGCGGACTGAACCGGAAAGGACGGCCATGCCTGCGGTAACAATCGATGTCGTTTCCGATGTTGTCTGCCCCTGGTGTTTCCTCGGCCAGAAGCGGCTTGCCGAAGCCATTTCCCAGGCTGGCGGCATCGACGTGGACGTCCGCTGGCGGCCCTTCCAGCTTGATCCCTCTATCCCGCCCGGCGGCGTTGACCGCAAGGCCTATATGGAAGCGAAATTCGGCAGCGGCGACAAGGTGAAAGCCGCACATGACCGGCTGCTCGGACTGGGTGGTCCCGCCGGCATCAATTTCGCGTTCGGCGACATCAAGATCGCGCCCAATACGCTGGACGCCCACCGGGTGATCCGTTGGGCCTATGGCGCGGGGGGCGGAAGCGTCCAGGGCGCGGTTGTCGCGGCGTTGTTCAAGGCATTTTTCGAAGACGGCCGCGATCTTGGCGACCATCTCGTGTTGATCGATACCGCCGAAAGTGCAGGCATGGACCGCGCCCTGGTCACTGCGCTTCTGGCCAGCGATGCCGATATCGACACTGTCACCGAAGAAATCCGCGCCGCGCAGAACATGGGCATAACCGGCGTGCCGTTTTTCCTGCTAGACGGCAAATATGCCGTGCCCGGCGCGCAGGAGACCGAGGTGTTGGCCGGCGCCATCGCCCAGGTCGCCAAACTCAAGGCAGAAAGCGCCGCTTAGCCCGCCTTTGACGCCAGCCGCGACAATTGCGTCATGATGACCGCCGCTCCCGACAGCCGCTTTTCCGGTGTCGGCCAGTCGCGCATGAACACCACGCCCTGATCCGGCCGGATCTTGGCCAAGACGCCTTGTTCGGAAATCATTTTCACCAAGCCCGCCGGGTCAGCAAACGTCCGGTTGCGGAACTGGATGACCACGCCCTTCGGCCCGGCATCGAGCTTTTCGACATTGGCCGTGCGGCACATGGCCTTGATATAGACGATCTTCAACAGGTGCTGCACGTCTTCCGGCAGCGGCCCGAACCGGTCGATCAGCTCCGCGCCGAATGCATCGATATCGGATGCATTGGCCAGATCCCCCAGCCGCCTGTAGAGTCCAAGCCGCAAATGCAGGTCCGGCACATAACTTTCGGGAATCATCACCGAGGTGCCGATGGCGATCTGCGGCGACCAGCCGCCATCGGTATCAGCGGGCTGGCCGCGCACTTCGGCCACAGCTTCCTCAAGCATCTGCTGGTAAAGCTCGAACCCGACTTCCTTGATATGGCCCGATTGCTCTTCTCCCAGCATGTTGCCCGCGCCGCGGATATCGAGATCATGGCTGGCAAGCTGAAACCCTGCCCCCAGCGTATCAAGCGACGACAGCACTTTCAGCCGCCGCTCCGCCGTTCCGGTCAGCGTCTTCTTGGCCGGCAGCGTGAACAGCGCATAAGCCCGCAGCTTCGAGCGCCCCACCCGGCCGCGCAATTGGTAAAGCTGCGCCAGTCCGAACATGTCGGCCCGGTGGATGACCAGCGTGTTGGCGGTCGGGATGTCGAGCCCCGACTCCACGATGGTCGTGGACAAGAGCACGTCATATTGCCCGTCATAAAAGGCGTTCATGATGTCGTCGAGTTCGCCGGGCGGCATCTGGCCGTGTGCGACGGCCACTTTCAGCTCAGGCGTTTCGGCAGCGAGAAACTGGCGGATTTCGGCAAGGTCGGAAATGCGCGGCGCCACATAAAAGCTCTGCCCGCCGCGAAACCGCTCGCGCATCAGTGTCTCGCGGATCACCAGCGCATCGAATGGCGAAATGAAGGTCCTGACCGCCATGCGGTCAACCGGCGGCGTGGCGATCAGCGACAATTCCCGCACGCCGGTCAAGGCCAACTGCAAAGTGCGCGGGATCGGCGTTGCCGAAAGTGTCAGCACATGCACGTCGGATTTCAGTTCTTTCAGCTTTTCCTTGTGCTTGACGCCGAAGTGCTGCTCCTCGTCGACAATCACCAGTCCGAGATTCTTGAACTTGATCGATGAGCCGAGCAGCGCGTGCGTGCCGACCACGATATCCACCGTGCCATCGGCAAGCCCGGCCTTGGTTTCATTGAGCTCCTTGGCGCTGACCATGCGCGATGCCTGCCGCACATTGACCGGCAGCCCTGCAAACCGCTGCGTGAAGGTTTTCGTGTGCTGGCGAGACAGCAAGGTGGTCGGCACGACTATTGCTACCTGAAACCCTTCCATGGCCGCCAGAAAGGCCGCCCGCAGCGCCACCTCCGTCTTGCCGAAGCCGACATCGCCGCACACCAGCCGGTCCATGGGCCGGCCTGCCGCCAGATCGTCGGCAACCGCATCAATGGCGCTTTGCTGGTCATCGGTCTCGTCATAGGGAAAGCGCGCCGCAAATTCTGCGTAGGCGCCTTCAGGCGGCATGATGACCGGCGCGGTGCGCATCTGCCGTTCGGCGGCTATGCGGATC
>JBATMU010000252.1:0-5254 GCA_049289995.1 Rhizobiaceae bacterium
GCACATTCACGGCCATCGCGTTGGCAGGGGACACCGCTTATGCGCTGATGGCGGGCAAGGCGGGCGCCTGGCTGTCGCGCTCACGGGTGAGGGCAGTTGAAGTGATCTCCGGGCTTTTCCTGATCGGAGGCGGATTCTGGATGGCGCTCAAGGGCCGCTAGCCTGCAAGGGTTGCGCGCGTCATATTCCGGACCAGACCGTCATTGCGGCAATTGCAATCATCAGCCAGCCGATGGCGCGCGTGGCGATCATCTGCGCTGACGGGTTGGCGTCCAGCCAATGCCGCGCCACGCCGGCGCCCCGGGCAATGGAACCATAGATGACGATCTGGGTCGAAGCGATCATCAGGGCCATGACCAATGCCTGCGGCACAAGCGGGCCGTAGTCCGGTTTCAGAAACTGCGGATAAATGGCCAACATGAAAAGATAGGCTTTCGGATTGGTCATGCAGGTGACGAAACCGTCGCGAAACGCAGCGCGATAGGGTTTTGCGGCGCCGGATGCGGCATCGGCCCCGCCAATGGCATTGTCAGAGCGGACAAGCTGCAGGCCGATCCAGAAAATATAGGCGGCGCCAGCATAGAGCAGCAGGGTTTGGCCGGCCGGATAGAGCGTGAGGATGACGCCCACGCCAAGCGCGGCATAGACCGAATGCAGCACGCCACCCACCACAATGCCCGCGATGGCCGCATACCCGGCATTCTTGCGCGGGGAAAGCGCATGGCTCAGCGTTATCAGCATGTCCATGCCCGGCACGGCGATAATGCCCAGCACCAGAACGAAAAACAGCCAGAGGTTTTCGGTGTATGACACGCCATGTTTCCGGTTTGTTCAGGCGGTTTTCAACCCGGTGCGTAAAAATGGCAAGCGCGCCTGCCATTCATGCTGACGCAAACTGCCAAATTCGCCGCCGCTTGGCGGGCGCCAAAGCGCATTCCCGAAATTCCATGCTTGAAAAAGCCGTCAGGGTGTGAAAAACACCCGGCGTGACTAGGGGTATAGCTCAGTTGGTAGAGCGGCGGTCTCCAAAACCGCAGGTCGCGGGTTCAAGCCCTGCTGCCCCTGCCAGTCATCCGTCCGAGAGGGCGGCCATAGCCTGATGCCGACGATTGGATGGTCGGTGCAGGATTCATGACGGCAGTTTCCGCAAAGCTGCGCGAGAGCGCTTGCGCATTGGGGGAATCGTCTTTATGAAGGCGCAACAGACACGCGGCGCGTGGAGCTGGGTAACCGGCTTACGCGCCGAAAACGCGTCGATTGTTCCGGACATAGCCTTTGGCCTCGCATATCGGCGACGGTTTTGTCCTGTATGATCTTCGCGGCAGAATGAGCGGCACAATGGCTTCGAAATCGTCCAATCCCTTTGTTTTCCTGCAGCAGGTTCGCGCCGAGACCGCAAAGGTGACTTGGCCATCGCGCCGCGAAACCCTGATTTCGACCCTGATGGTAATCGTGATGGCCTTTCTGGCGGCGATTTTCTTTTTTGCCGCCGACCAGCTCATGGGCTGGGGCATCGGCATGATCCTGGGCGGCCAGTAAGACAACTGGCGAAAGCGGAGAGCTTCACATGACTGCCCGGTGGTACATCGTCCACGCCTATTCGAATTTCGAGAAGAAAGTCGCCGAATCCATTGAGGAGAAGGCGAAACAGAAGGGCCTGTGGGACCAGTTCGAGAAAATTCTCGTGCCGACCGAAAAGGTTGTCGAACTGCGGCGCGGCCGCAAGGTTGACGCCGAACGCAAGTTTTTCCCCGGCTATGTGCTGGTGCGCGCCAACCTGTCGGACGCGGTGTTCTCGCTGATCAAGAACACGCCGAAAGTGACGGGTTTTCTGGGCGATTCACGGCCGGTGCCGATCACCGACAAGGAGGCCGAACGCATCCTGAATCAGGTTCAGGAAGGCGTCGAGCGTCCCAAGCCGTCGGTGCTGTTTGAAATCGGCGAGCAGGTGCGTGTTTCGGACGGTCCGTTCGCCTCGTTCAACGGCATCGTCCAGGAAGTGGAGCCGGAGCGTGCACGCCTGAAAGTGGAAGTGTCGATCTTCGGCCGCGCCACGCCGGTGGAATTGGAATTCAGTCAGGTCGAAAAGGTCTGACGGAACGGCTGCCGGGCTTGCCCGGCGGCATGAAACGGCGGGAGGGCAGGCCGCTTAGCCGGCGGACCGGAGCCCGAACCGCCAAACTGCAACAGCCGGAACATCCGGCGCAACGACAAGGCAGATGAGTTATGGCTAAGAAAGTCATGGGCTCGCTGAAGCTCCAGGTCTCGGCAGGTTCGGCGACGCCGTCGCCCCCGATCGGCCCGGCGCTGGGTCAGCGCGGCATCAACATCATGGAATTCTGCAAGGCGTTCAACGCCCAGACGCAGGAAATGGAAAAGGGTTCGCCCGTCCCGGTGGTCATCACCTATTACCAGGACAAGTCGTTCACCTTCGTCATGAAGACCCCACCGGTCAGCTACTTCCTCAAGAAGGCTGCCGGTGTGAAATCGGCTTCCAAGGAGCCCGGCAAGGTATTTGCCGGAAAGGTGACGAGCGCGCAGATTCGCGAAATCGCCACCAAGAAGATGAAAGACCTGAACGCGAATGACGTCGAGTCGGCCATGCGCATGGTTGAAGGCTCGGCCCGTTCCATGGGCCTGGAAGTGGCGGGTTAAGAACATGGCGATCAAGATTGCAAAGCGTGTCGTGAAATCCCGCGAAGGCGTGGATCCGGACAAATTCTATTCGCTCGCCGATGCGGTGAAGATGGTCAAGGAACGGGCTTCGGCCAAGTTCGACGAGACCATTGAAGTGGCGATGAACCTGGGCGTTGATCCCCGCCATGCCGACCAGATGGTCCGCGGCGTGGTCAATCTGCCCAACGGCACGGGCCGCACGGTCCGCGTCGCGGTGTTCGCCAAGGACGCCAAGGCAGAAGAAGCCCGCAAGGCGGGCGCCGATGTGGTTGGTGCAGAAGAACTCGTCGAAATCGTCCAGAAGGGCCAGATCGACTTTGACCGCTGCATTGCCACGCCCGACATGATGCCGCTGGTCGGCCGTCTGGGCAAGGTGCTTGGCCCGCGCGGCATGATGCCGAACCCAAAGGTCGGCACCGTGACCATGGATATTGCTGCTGCGGTCAAGGCTTCCAAGGGCGGCGCTGTCGAGTTCCGCGTCGAGAAAGCCGGCATCGTGCATGGCGGCGTCGGCAAGGTGTCGTTTGACGCTGCGGCCATCGAAGAAAACATCCGGGCGTTCGCCGATGCGGTCATCCGGGCCAAGCCGTCGGGCGCCAAGGGCAATTACCTCAAGAAGGTGGCGATTGCCTCGACCATGGGCCCCGGCCTGAAGGTTGATCTTTCGACGCTCAGCGCAAGCTGAGAAAAAGAATCCGCGAATGGCCGCAAATGGCTGTTTGCGCAAGACTTTCCGGGCCGGAAACGGCCTGGAAACCGGAAGGTGACTTCCGGACTTCCTGTCCGAGACTGCGGGCGGCTCGCCTTAATTCCTCAAGGGGCCTGCATGAGACACGTGAGGCCGGAGACGGGAATTTCCCGTTCAACGGTTCGAACTGGTTGAACCTTTTGTCCGCGCACCCGTCAAACCGGTGCATGCGAAAGGGGACAGGATCCTCGAGACGCCGATCGGGGAACCTTGAAGAAGGTCTCCCGCGCGGCAAAAGGCAACCGGCGGACGTTTCGATAATGAAGCGTTCGCCAATCGGAGAGTGGCAGTGGAAAGAGCGGAAAAACGCGAATTCGTCACGAGCCTGAACGACGTGTTCAAAAGCACGGGTTCAGTCGTCGTGGCCCATTATGCCGGTCTGACCGTGGCGCAGATGAACGACCTTCGGTCGCGCATGCGTGCTGCGGGCGGCTCGGTGAAGGTCGCGAAGAACCGCCTCGCCAAAATTGCTCTTCAGGGCACGGACTCGCAAAGCATTCTGGGCCTGTTCAAGGGACAGACGCTGATCGCCTATGCAAACGACCCGGTTGCAGCGCCGAAAATCGCCTCAGAGTTCGCCAAGACCAATGACAAGCTGGTCATCCTTGGCGGTGCAATGGGGAATACGGCCCTCAGCGCCGCCAACGTCAACTCGCTCGCGACGCTTCCGTCGCTTGACGAATTGCGTGCGCGGCTTGTCGGCATGATTTCGACGCCTGCCACACGGATCGCCCAGGTCATCAATGCGCCGGCAGGCCAGCTTGCCCGCGTTTTTGGCGCCTATGCCCGGAAGGACGAGGCTGCGTGAGGTTGTTCCTCGCCGCCCAATCTCTAGTTCGAACCTGAAAGAAGGAATGAAAATATGGCTGATCTTGCAAAGATCGTTGACGACCTGTCGGCCCTGACCGTTCTCGAAGCGGCTGAGCTGTCGAAAATGCTTGAAGAAAAGTGGGGCGTATCTGCCGCTGCTCCGGTAGCGGTTGCTGCTGCCGGCGGCGGTGCAGCTGCTGCTGCCCCGGTTGAAGAGAAGACCGAGTTCGATGTCATTCTGGCCGCTGCCGGCGAGAAGAAGATCGAAGTCATCAAGGAAGTGCGCGCGATCACCGGCCTGGGCCTCAAGGAAGCCAAGGACCTGGTCGAAGCCGCTCCCAAGGCTGTCAAGGAAGGCGTGAACAAGGCCGAAGCCGAAGACCTCAAGAAGAAGCTTGAGGCTGCCGGCGCCAAGGTCGAAGTCAAGTAATCCGCGTTCCGGCGGACGGTTTTCCGTCCGCCGGTCCCGCCCTGCCTGAAATGGCGGCGGGGAATTGCCAAGAACCCTTTTCCTGAGGGCCGCAAGACGGCCTCCAGGAAACGGGTTTTGACCGTTTTGGATACGCCGGCCGTCCGGCGGAAAGTATGAATGGCCAGCCCCCAGGCTGGCAGGAAGCAAGGAGCGACGATGGCCCAGACCCACACGTTCAATGGCCGCAAGCGCGTACGCAAGTTTTTCGGAAAGATCCCGGAAGTTGCGGAGATGCCGAACCTGATCGAGGTTCAGAAGGCCTCCTATGACCAGTTCCTCATGGTGGACGTGCCCGAAGGCGGCCGTCTCGATGAGGGTCTGCAGGCCGTGTTCAAGTCTGTTTTTCCGATCCAGGATTTTTCCGGCACGTCCATGCTCGAGTTCGTTCAGTACGAATTCGAAGCGCCGAAATTCGACGTTGACGAATGCCGCCAGCGCGATCTGACCTATGCCGCGCCCCTGAAGGTGACGCTGCGCCTGATCGTGTTTGATGTGGACCAGGACACCGGCGCAAAGTCGGTCAAGGACATCAAGGAGCAGGACGTCTA
>JBATMU010000253.1:0-16797 GCA_049289995.1 Rhizobiaceae bacterium
GCGCTGAGCGCCTCAAGCACCTGTTTGGCGCCGGTATAAAAAACATGGCCGTGTTCGGTGGGCGTCAGCTGGCGGGTGGTGCGGTTGAACAGGCGCACGCCGAGATGCTTTTCAAGCTCGCTGATGCGGTTGGAAGCAACAGCGGGCGACAGGCGCATGTCGCGCCCTGCCGATGACAGATTGCCCAGTTCCACCACGCGGACAAACACCGCGATATTGTCGAGATAGGCCATGGCGCACGTCCCTTGCCTGCCCATTCGGGCCTTGCGCGCTCAACATGGCATTTTCAGATATTTTTTGAAAGTCACATGCCATTGCCCCTCTTCCAATGCGGGATCGGAAAGGCCATCCTGCCATTTCGAAACCGGAGGGGCCGCCCATGGAGGATTTTGCGCTGTTGTGGGACTGGCTGGCCTTTGCCGTGCGCTGGGTGCATGTCATCACGGCCATCGCCTGGATCGGCTCGTCATTCTATTTCGTGGCGCTTGACCTGGGTCTCAGGCAGGCCCCGGACCTGCCCGAAGGCGTGCATGGCGAAGAATGGCAGGTGCATGGCGGCGGCTTCTATCATGTGCGCAAATATCTGGTCGCGCCCGCCCGCATGCCCGAGCACCTGACCTGGTTCAAATGGGAGAGCTACTGGACCTGGATGTCGGGCTTTATGACACTTGCCGTGGTCTATTACGGCAGCGCTGACCTTTTCCTGATCGACCGGTCGGTGATGGACCTGTCGCCGATGGCGGCAATTGCCATTTCATTCCTGTCGCTGACAATCGGCTGGCTGATCTATGACACATTGTGCAAATCGCCTCTGGGGGAAAACACCTGGGTGCTGATGGGGTTGCTTTACGTTGCGCTGGTCATCATGGGCTGGGGCTATGTGCAGATATTCACCGGCCGCGCCGCCTTCCTGCATCTGGGCGCATTCACGGCGACCATCATGTCGGCAAATGTGTTCCTCATCATCATCCCCAACCAGAAGAAGGTGACGGCTGACCTGATCGCCGGACGCAAGCCGGATCCGAAATATGGCAAGATCGCCAAGCAGCGCTCGCTGCACAACAATTACCTGACGCTGCCCGTGCTGTTCTTCATGCTGTCCAACCATTATCCGCTGGCGTTTGCGACCCAGTTCAACTGGGTGATCGCCGCGCTGGTGTTCCCGATCGGCGTTTTGATCCGCCATTATTTCAATTCGGTCCACGCCCGCAAAGGCAATCCGCACTGGACGTTTCTTGCCGCTTTCATCCTGTTCATCGTCATAGTCTGGCTTTCGAGCGTGCCTAAGGTGCTGACCGGCGAGACGGCGATGTCGGCGCGCGAAGCGAAGTTCGCTTCTGCTGCCGATTTTGGGCCGGTGCGCGACACGGTGCTGGGGCGCTGTTCGATGTGCCATGCCGCCGAGCCTGGCTATGAGGGCATCTTGCGCGCGCCAAAAGGCGTGATGCTGGACAGCGACAGCGCCATTGCCCGGCATGCAACGGAAATCTACCTGCAGGCCGGACGCAGCCATGCCATGCCGCCCGGCAATGTGACAGAGATGACGCCCGACGAACGGCGGCAGATCGTCACCTGGTTTGAAACCGCACGGATGGGCGGCTGACATGGGCCGGACCATCCTGCGCGGGCGCACGCTCGGCTTCCTCCGCGCGCCGGAAAGCCTCGATGATGCCGCTTCGCACGTCTATCGCAGCGATGGCGCGATTGTCATCGATGACGGCAGGATCGTGGAATCCTGCGATTTCAACGCCGCTTTAGTCCTGGACGGTGATACGGTCATCGACCACCACCCGCACCTGATCCTGCCGGGCTTCATCGACGCGCATGCGCATTTTCCGCAAATGCAGGTGATCGGCTCCTATGGCGCGGAACTTCTCGACTGGCTCAACACCTACACGTTTCCTGCCGAGTTGAAATTTGCCGATGCGGCGCACGCAGCCCGCATTGCCTCGGCGTTTCTTGATGAGATGGTCCGGCATGGCACAACGACGGCGTCCGTCTATTGCACGGTGCATGCCCAATCCGCCGACGCGCTGTTTGCAGCGGCCGAGGCGCGCGGCATGGCGATGATCGCCGGCAAGGTGATGATGGACCGCAATGCGCCTTCAGGCCTCTGCGACACCGCAGAGGCGAGCTATCACGACACCAAGGCGCTGATTGGCCGCTGGCACGGCAAAGGCCGGGCGCGCTACGCGATCACCCCGCGCTTTGCCATCACTTCGACCCCGGCGCAGCTTGAAGCGGCAGGCGCGTTGGCGGCGGAATTCCCGGATTGCCATGTGCAGACGCACCTGTCGGAAAACCATGCCGAGATTGATTTCACCAATTCGCTCTATCCGGGCTGCGGCGACTATACCGGAATCTATGAGCAATATGGGCTGACCGGGCCGAAAAGCCTGTTTGGGCATTGCATCCACCTGTCGGACCGTGAAGCTGATGCGCTATCGGACAGCGGTTCGGTTGCGGTGTTCTGCCCGACCTCGAATCTGTTTCTCGGGTCTGGGCATTTCGATTACCAGCGCTACCGCCGCCGCGCCAAGCCGCTCAGGATGGGTATCGCCACCGATGTTGGCGGCGGCACCAATTATTCCATGCTGCGCACGCTCGACGAGGGCTACAAGGTCATCGCCTTCAACGGCGAAAAACTCGATCCGCTGCGGGCCTTCTGGCAGGTGACGCTCGGCAATGCCGAGGCTCTGTCCATGGAGAGCGAGATTGGCGCGCTGAAGCCGGGACTAACCGCCGATATTGTGGTGCTGGATGCAGCGGCCACGCCTGCGATGCGGCTCAGGATGGAGACGGTTTCGACGCTGACTGAAGAGCTTTTTCTGCTGCAGACGCTGGGCGACGACAGGGCGGTCATCGAGACTTATGTTGCGGGGACGCCGCAGAAAAGCAGGCTTTCCGGCTGACCATGCGTTTCGCCGCCAATCTCTCTTTCCTGTTTGCCGACGCGCCATTTGAAGCGCGGTTCGGCCGCGCCGCCCGGGCCGGGTTCCGCGCCGTGGAGTTCCTGTTCCCCTACGCGCATGATTTTTCACGGCTGAAAACGCTGATTGTCGCCAACGATTTGCGGCTTGCGCTTTTCAACATGCCGCCGGGCGACTGGGACAAGGGCGAGCGGGGTCTGGCTTGCCTGCCGGGCCGCGAGGCGGAATTCCGCGAGGGCGTGGGCAAAGCAATTGACCATGCGCAGAGGCTGGGCAACCGCTTGGTGCACTGCATGGCGGGCCTTGCGCCCGCAGGTGTTGATCCGGCCGTTTTGGAAGATAGCTATGTGGCCAGTCTGGGGTTTGCCTGCACGGAGGCCGCCAAGGCCGGATTGACCGTGACCATCGAGCCTATCAACCAGACCGACATGCCGGGCTATTTCCTGACGTCAATGGAACAGGCCGAGCGGATCAGGGCGAGGATTGGCGCGGCCAATCTCAAGCTGCAGTTCGACGCCTATCATTGCGCCATGTCGGGCCGCGACCCTGTTGAAGAATGGCGGCTGCATCATGCGCAAATCGCCCATGTGCAGATTGCCGGCTGTCCGGGGCGCCATGAACCGGATACGACGCAGATGACCGCGCTTCTGGAGGTGCTAGCGGCAGACAGCTATTCCGGTTTTATTGGCTGCGAATATCACCCGCGCGGGCTGACGGAAGCCGGGCTGGCTACATTGGTGTCCGTAAAACCGGCGACACCTTAATTATCGTGTTGTAAAAAACACTATGTGTACATAATTATCTAATTACTGTTTATCGCAATTTCAATATTTTCAAATGGAATTATTCCTCCACTTAGCCAGAGATCGTAATTGGAAAAAAGTCTATGAAAGTCAGACCCTACCAGCCAACCGATATTCACTTGATCCCTATCGAGCATCATACTTATTGACCCCGCGATAATAACAGAAGAGAAAATTCCTCTTTTGATTTTATAACCAATAAAATAAATAAAAAAATCTTTATAAAGGTGAATACTATGCCAAGCTGATTCTTTTTCAGTTGTGTTCATTCCGCTTCCCACCCAAGCAGATCGAATTTCATTTATGGTGACCTTGTGCATCATCCAAATGTCTTCATTCAAGCCTACATCAGTCGCGTTAGGGTCAGTATATTTTGAACCAGTGCCAAAAGCGCCGTTGTATGTATCAACTATAGAGCCCCAATTATTTCTATCTGTTTGTGAAAATGCGATTTGGCGCATTACGTAACCCTCATTTGAAACGGCAAATTTTGGCGGCTGCCGAGCGCATATCCGCAAGATAGAGCCGCCAGTCACGCGACTTGCAGCAAGTCTGCCGTGACCGTCGCGCGCATTTCATGGCGCAGGGCGTTTTCTGTCACCAGATCCACCCGGATGCCCAGGGCCGTTTCGAGCAGCAATTTCGTATCCATGTAGCGGTCAAAGCCGGGCTCGCCGTCGAATCGCACCAGAAAATCGGCGTCACTGTTTTCGCTGGCGCTGCCGCGGGCGCGCGAGCCGAACAAGGCAAGCGACGTCACGCCAAGGCCCTTCAGTTCAGCCTTGCGCCCGTTGATCCGGTTTATGATTTCCGCCTTGTCCATCCGCCGATCATAACACGTGGCAAAGCTGCCATAAAGTCCGGCTCAGACCTCGTGCAGATAGAGGTGATAATCCAGTTCGCTGACCGTGCGGGCAACGCGCAGATATTCGGCGTATTTGATCTCGGTGAAGGTGCGGTGGAGATTGTCGCCGAGCGCCTGCTTTAAAAATTCCGATGTCCGCGCGGCTTCGATGGCCGAGCGCCAATCGGCGGGCATGGTGGCGTCGGCGGGATCATCGGCATAGCCGTTGCCGGTGGTTTCGGGGCCGGGGTCCAGGCCTTCGGCAAGCCCTTTGCGGATGCCGGCCAAAACGGTTGCCGCCACCAGATAGGGATTGGCGTCAACGCCCGAGGGCCGGTGCTCGATGCGGCGGTTCTTGGCGTCGCCGGCCGGAACGCGGATGGCGACCGAGCGGTTGTTGACGCCCCAGGTGGGCGCAATCGGCGCATAGGAATTGGACACGAACCGCCGCCAGGAATTGGCATGCGGGGCATAGACCAGCATGGTTTCGGCCATGGTCGAGGTAAGCCCGCCAAGCGCCTGCAACAGGGTCAGCGCATAGTTCTCGCCGGGCTTTTCCGAGAAGATGTTGCGGCCCTGGCCATCCTGCACCGAGACATGCAGATGCATGCCGGAGCCGGCGTATTTTTCGATGGGCTTGGCCATGAAGCAGGCAATGACGCCATGGCGGCGAGCCTGCATGCGCACGATGCGCTTGAGCAGGATGAGATCGTCTGCCGCGTCAAGAATGTTCTTGCGGTAGTGCAGGGTCAATTCGTATTGGCCCGGCGCGTATTCCGAGATCAGCGTCTCGATCGGAATGCCCTGTTCCTTCCCGGCCGCATAAATGTCGGAAAACAGCGGCTCCATGCCGTGCAAGTGATCGACCGAATAGACCTCGGTCTTGCCGCTGACCCGGCCGTCCAGCACCGAACGGGCGGGCTGGACCCTGCCATCGCCGTCGCGGTCCTTGTCGAGCAGAAAGAATTCCAGCTCGAACGCGCCCGCCGGATGAAGCCCCTCGGCTTGCATGGCTTCCACCTGACGGACCAGCGCCAGGCGCGGATCGGATTCCATGCGCGCCCCGTCGCGGTGGAACATCGACATCAGCACCTGGCCGCGCTTCGGGCTGGTGCCGAACAGCGGCTTGAGCGAGCCGGGAATGGGCCAGCCGATCAGGTCGCCGTCGCCAGTGTCCCAGGTCAGGCCGGTTTCGTGCACGTCCTCGCCGGTGATGTCGAGCGCCATGACCGAGACGGGCAGGTTGCGGCCGGATTTATAGATGGCTTCAAGCTCGCCCCGGCGGATGATCTTGCCGCGGCCGATGCCATTGACGTCGGTCAGGACGATGTCAAAGGCTTCGATATCGGGGTGGGCTTCGAGAAAGGCCTGGGCTTCTGCGAGGGTCGAACCGGTCGGTGACGTCATGATGAAAGGGCTGTTTTCCGTTTCCCGCTTGTCTCACGCCGCAAGCTTTTGGGCAATATCGGCAAAGGCGGCGATCAGCCTGTTGATTTGCGCTGGCTTGGTGACCGGCGAAACCAGCATCATGTTGTGGAATGGCGCAATCAGCACGCCCCGGTTGACCAACGCCAGATGCACGGCTTTTTCCAGCGCCGGCGCATGGGCGCGTCCCGCCTCGGCGCCGTTTTTCAAGGGACCCGGCGCGCAGATGAATTCGACGCGGGCGCCGACGCGGACCACATGCCAGGGCAGGCCAAGCCGGGCGATGACGGCGGACAGGCCTTTTTCCAGCTGCGCCGCAAGTTGGTCCATATGCCCGTAGTTTTCCGCCGTCATCAGCGTTTCGAGCGCAGCGCGCATGGCGGCGAATTGCAGCGGATTGGCTGACAATGTGGTGCCCATGCCCGAATGGCCGGCGGGGCGTTTTTTCTCGCTCTGCGCATAGGCTTTGGCGGTTTTTTCGCTCAGGCCCCAGATGGCCGCAGGCAGGCCGCCAGCCACCGGCTTGCCGAGCACGAACAGATCCGGCTCAAGACCATGCACCCGCGTGTAGCCGCCAAGCCCTGATGAAATTGTGTGTGTCTCGTCGATCAACAGCAGCGTGCCATATTTGCGGGTCAGGCGGCGCAGGCCGTCATGAAATCCGGGCGAGGGCAGCACCATGCAGGAATTGGTGAGAACGGGTTCTGTAATGACGCAGGCGACATCGCGATCGGACAGCGCCGCTTCCAGTCCGGCAAGGTCATTGAACTCGGCGACCTTGGTGAATTGGCTGAGATTGCGCCATTCACCGGTCAGGCCCGGCCGGTTTTCCGGGCCGTGCTCGCCAATATGCACGAAGGTCTCATCGACCGTGCCGTGATAGCAGCCGTTGAACACCAGGATTTTTGACCGCCCGGTGGCAGCGCGCGCCACGCGCAGGGCAAAGCGGTTGGCGTCGGTGGCGGTGGCCGCAATCTGCCAAAAAGGCAGGCCAAACAGGCTGACCAGCGCCTGCCCGACGACGGCGGCGTCCTCGCCAGGCAACATTGTGGTCAGGCCGCGGCCTGCCTGATGGCGTATGGCGCGGGCCACTGCGGGCGGCGAATGGCCGAACATGGAACCGGTGTCGCCCAGGCAGAAATCGTCAAGCGTGATGCCGTCAATGTCGGTCAGCCGCGCACCTTTGGCTTGCGCAACCAGAAACGGAAACGGCATGGGCCAATCGGCCATCCAATGCATGGGAACGCCGCCGAGAAAGCCTGGCAGCCCGGCAGCTGCGGCGCTTTTCGGGCGCGCAGCTGCATAGATTTCACGTTCGCTTTGCATCAATGCGGTGATGCGCTTTGGATGAATGCCGCCGATTGCACCAGCCTGCGATTTCGTCATGATGTCTCCGTTGCGCGGTTCCGGGCAAGTCTTGCCAGCCCGGGCGGCGTTGCGCAATCCGGCGCCGCCGTTGTTGTATCAAGCCGCGAACGGCTGGAGGGTCAAATGCGAAACGCTTTGTTGGCGATGTACGGGTTTTTTTGCAGCACCACGGCCACGCTGGCTTCGGGCGGCATAAGCTGCAGTCAGACAGAAGGGCCGCACAGCGTGGAGATCAACGCGGCGGTGACGCGCGGCATGGGCTCGCCAGTCTATGATCTCACGGGCAGTGTGGAAGCGGTTGATGCTGCAGCACCCGCCGATTTGGCGAAAACCGAATTCAGCCGCGAGCACCTTGCCCAATACTGGCTTGATGGCCAGGACCTGCGCATGGTTCTGTATCGGGAACGCGGGCCGGAGGCGCCGCATGGCTATGCCGAATTGACCATCCGCGCCAAGGCCGATGAAGAGGACGGCTATTCCGGCGACTGGGAGCTTTCCATTTTTGACGGCACGGGTGATCAGCCAGAGGGCAAGTCCTGGATGTTTGGCGGCAAGGCGAATTGCACGGTCGAGTGAGATTGCCGGCCTATTTGTGCCAGAGCGCGCAGATCCGCTTCTGGCCGGATGGCAGCCGGTCGAATTGCATTTCCGCGACACGGTGAAAGCCGGTGGCTTTCAGTTTCTTGTCGATCAGCACCAGATCGCCGGCGGGAAATTCCCGCCATGTCCAGTTTGTCTTTCCCGAAGCGACCGAGGTGAAGCGGAACTGGGTGCGCTCGGTCAGGTCGGTTTCGCCGATCAGGTCAGGGCGGCATTCAATGCCGGTCATGATGCGTTTCTGCTTGCGCCAGATGACAACCAGATCTTCGGCCTGATTGATGGACAGCCAGCCAGTCTTTTCGCCTTGCGGCTGCGGATAGTCCTCTGCGCCCACCGGGACGGCAGTCAGGCAGAAGGTCAGGGCAAGCAGGGAAATCAAAGTGCGCATAGGGGACGTTTTGCGGAGAATTGCAGCAAAAGCAAGACGTTGAAGTTCAACCCGCGATATCGATGACGCCGCATTCGCCGGCTTCCGAGCCGAAGGCCAGGCGGCGGCCTTGTGCATCCCAGGCCATGGCGGAAATGGCGGAGTTGCCGCCGCGGCGCAGCACCGCTTCCTTGGCGTCAGTGATGCGGATGGCGAGAATCATGCCATCGGCATAGCCATTGACGACCAGCTCTTCATCGGGATGGCAGGCAACACAGGTGACCATGGAATCGCCGCGCGTGCCAAGTTCGAGCGGCGCTTTGCCCATCGGGCCGTCCTTGCCCTGAAACGGCCAGACAATGGAAGCCGGTGCGCCGGACGTGGCCAGCCAACGGCCGCGCGCGCTCCACGAGATGCTTTTGATCTTGGCCGGATAGCCGGTCATGCGCATGTGGCGGGCATCGGCGAGCTTCCAGCCGTGCAGGGCGTTTTCCTGCATGATGGTGACCATGAACTGGCCATCCGGCGAGAAACTTGCGGCGGTATGGGCGCCTGCCCATTCAAGCTCGGCCGGCTTGCCGCCGGTGCCGGGGAAATGCAGCGTCGCACCATTGTAGCGGGCAACAGCCAGCCGCAGCCCTTTGGGCGCAAAGGCCAAACCTTCGACCGTGCGCGGATGGGAAAGCGTCACCAGCTTGCCGTCCGGCATGCGGACATGGGCGTCCTTGCCAGCGGCAAAGGCCAGCGCGCCTTGCGGTCCCGTTGCAAGGGCGGTCACCCATTTGCGGCCCAAATCGGCGATCAGCTCCGCGCCGCCATCGGCGGCATGGCGAATGACCTTGCCGTCTTCACCAGCGGTGATGAGGCTAAAGCCATCGAGCGCCGGCACGGCGGCCAACAGTCCATCATGGGCGGCGGCATGGTGATGGCCGCCGTCAAGCCGGTGAATGGCGCCATCGGCCAGCGCAAAATGCGGATTGCCGCCGATGAAGGCGGCGGTCACGCAATGGGCATCGAGATCAAGCGGGGCAATGGTCGGCATGTCAGGCCTGGCATGCCTCGAAAGTGCGCTTGAGGCGGGCTTCGTCCAGCTCGCGGCCGATGAACACCAGGCGGCTTTCGTGCTTTTCGCTGTCTTTCCAGGCGCGCTGATGGTCGCCCTCGACGATCATGTGCACGCCCTGGATGACATAGCGCTGCGGGTCGTCGCGGAAGGCAATTATGCCTTTCAGGCGCAGGATGTTGGGGCCTTCGGCCTGGGTGATCTTGTCGATCCACGGGAAGAAACGGTTGGGGTCCATTTCTCCGCCGCGCAGCGAGACCGACTGCACGGTCACATCGTGGATGGCTGATGGCGCATCATGGTGATGATGGCCGTGGTGGTCATGCCCGTGATGATCGTGGCCATGGTGGTCATGATGATGATCATGATGGTCGTGCGTGCATCCGGGACCGCATTCATGATCGTGATGATGATCTTCATGCTCGAGGAAATGCGGGTCATTGGCGACCGCCCGGCTGAGATCGAAAGCGCCGCGGTCGAGCACCTTGGCCAGATCGATGGCGGCGCGCTCGGTGTGGTGGATTTCGGCGGTCGGATTGATGGCGCGCACCGTGCGCTCGATTTTCGCCAGCTCTTCGGCGCTCACCAGATCGGTCTTGTTGAGCAGCACAACATCGGCAAAGGCGATCTGGTCTTCGGCCTCGCGCGAATCCTTGAGGCGCAGCGGCAAGTGGCGGGCGTCAACCAGCGCCACCACGGCGTCGAGCCTTGTTTTGGCGCGCACTTCGTCATCCATGAAAAACGTCTGGGCGACCGGGGCCGGATCGGCCAGGCCGGTGGTCTCGACGATGATGGCGTCAAAGCGGCCCGGGCGGCGCATCAGCCCCTCGACCACGCGGATCAGGTCGCCGCGCACCGTGCAGCAGACGCAGCCATTGTTCATTTCGTAGATTTCCTCGTCGGATTCGACAATCAGGTCATTGTCGATGCCGATTTCGCCGAATTCGTTGACGATGACCGCATAGCGCTTGCCATGGGTCTCCGAGAGGATGCGGTTGAGCAGCGTCGTCTTGCCGGAGCCGAGATAGCCGGTCAAAACGGTAACGGGGATGGCAGCTTCGCTCATAGGGAGATTCCGGATTTTGGTGATCTGGGCCGCATATAAGGCCGCAAGGGTGAAATTGCACCTGTGTTAATTCCGCGATCAGCGGAATGAGGCCAAATCAAACAGCGCCACATCCTCCAGCAGTTCCGCAAAGCCGGCAGCAGCGCGGTCCAACAGCTTTTCGCCAAGTTCGGCGCTGGCGGCGCCCGCATTGCCGGTCACGCCTTTCGGGTTGAGATCGGACATTTTCCAGCCATAGGCATGCGGGCCATAGGCGCGCAAATGCGTGAATTCGCGGACGTGATCTTCCTGCCGCGAGGCAAAATCACCGGCCAAAGCCATGTCGACCTGATCCGGGTGCAAAGCCAGCATGACCGAGGTTTCGATCTGGCCGCCATGGATGCCAAACGCCTTTTCATGTTCGCTCACCATTCCCGGCGGTATGAATCGCGTCCAGCTGGTGGCAACCGCAAGCATGCCGAACCGCACCCGCATTTCAGTGGCGGCGATGGTCATCAGCGGCGCATTGCCGCCATGGGCGTTGAGAAACACCAGCTTGCGCACGCCCTGCTCGTGCTGCGCCTGCCCGATGCCGATCCATTTGCGGATGGCCTCGTCATAGCCGAGCGAACGCGTGCGCGGGTCATCCAGATGCTCGATGGAATAGCCGATGGGCTCGGCCGGGAGAAAGCGGGCCGGAAAACCTGACGGCAAGAGCGCGCGCACCCGGGCCGCAACCCCTTCGGCAATCATGGTGTCGGTTTCCGGCGGCAGGTGATTTCCGTGCTGCTCGGTCGCTCCAAGCGGCAGGATGGCAATGGACAGGTGATTATTCGGCGAAATTGTCATCCGGCTGTCATCTTCATTCGCAAAACGGGGTGGCAAGGGATAACATGTCCCGCAACATTACTTCACTCCTAGGGAGCGGCGCCAGATGGCCAAACAGGAAAAGGGACGCATGCTGACGCGGGTGCAGACGGTGGCGCGGCTGTCGCGCACCGCCCTGGCCGCCCGGCTGCTTGCGCACGGCTTTTACGCTGGCCAGGACCAGATCATGCTGGCGCTCAGCCAGTCCGACGGTTTGACCCCCGGCCAGCTTGCCTCGCGCATGGGGGTCCGGCCGCCGACCATCACCAAAACAATCAACCGGCTGCAGGTGCAAGGGTTCGTGGACAAGCGCGCGTCTTCGGAAGACCAGCGGCAGGCGCATGTGTTTCTGACCGAAACCGGCAGTGCAGCCATCAAGGCAATCGAAAAATCGGTGCGCAAGACCGAAAAGCAGATGACCAAGGGGCTCGACAAGAAAGAGCAGAAGGCCTTGCTCAAACTCCTGGCCCGCGCCGAAGCCAATCTGGCCAATTCACCCGATCTGACCGCGGATGACGAGCCGGATGCCGATGACGCCAAGGATGACGTGCAGGAAGCTGTGCCCGCCAAGGCATAGCAGCAAGGCGCCGTGCGGCCTTGCCAAAACCGGCAAATCGGCAGAAGGACCGGCAGTCAATCGGTCCCTCGCCAGTGTCCCAGCCTGAAACCGCCACGCCGATTTCGGCCATTGTCTTTGTCTTTGCGGCAGGGCTGTTGTTCTCCTGCCTGGATGCAGGCGCCAAATATCTGGTTCTGGACGGCTTTGCCGCCCCCTTCGTCGCCTGGGTCCGGTTTGCCGTGCATGCCGTCATGGCCCCGATCCTTCTTGGGGTATGGTCCAATCCCGATGTCCTGAAAGTCCGGAGCCTGAAGCTGCAATTGCTGCGGGGGGCGTTCCTGTTCGGATCGACGATTTTCAATTTCCTCGCGCTGCAGACCCTGCAACTGGCCGACACGATTTCGATTTTCTTTTTCGGGCCAATGGTGATTACCGCGCTGGCCGGACCGCTCTTGGGCGAATGGGCCGGCTGGCGGCGCTGGATGGCCGTCCTCGGCGGTTTCATAGGCGTGCTCATCATCACGCGGCCCGGTTCCGGCGTCATCACCATCGGCCACGCCTATGTGATGGCGGCGACGCTCAGCTACTCATTTTATGTCATCATGACCAGGCGCATGGGCGCCACGGAAACAGCCGCCAGCCTGATCTTCTATTCATCGCTTGCGCCGGCCATCCTTATGCTGCCCGCGCTGCCGCTGGCGGGCAGCATGCCGCATGGCGCGCTGCAATGGACCGTGCTGCTCAGCCTCGGCTTTTTTGGCGGCTTCGGGCATTTCCTGCTCATCAAGGCCTATCAGCGCGCCACAACGGCGGCGCTCGCGCCCTATCCCTATCTGCAGATGATCTGGATGGTCAGCCTTGGCTATGTTGTTTTCGGCCAATTGCCGGACCGCTGGACGCTGGCGGGAGCCGCAGTCATCGCCATGAGCGGCCTTTATATCGTGCACCGCGAACGAGTCCTGCGGCTGAAAAGTGCGGTCGCAGCAGGCGAAACCGCGTAAAATCCATGAAAACTGCTTTGAAATTCGCGTTCCCCATGCTTTAAACTGCAATTCAACGGTTTAAACCGGCCGCAAGAGCCGGAGCGGGGAGACAAGCGGCTGGCCCAAAAGATCAAGCTCTCAACGATTGCCGATGCGCTGGGCGTATCGACTGCGACCGTTTCGCTGGCTCTGCGCGATTCACCGCTGGTGGCCGGGTCAACCCGCGACCGCATCAAGGAACAGGCAAGGGCACTCGGCTACATCTATAACCGCCGCGCCGCCAGCCTGAGAACCTCGCGGTCCGGTATAGTCGGTGTTGTGGTCACCGACATAATGAACCCGTTCTTTGCCGAAATCCTGCGCTCGATCGAAACCGAACTTGATCGCTCACGGCAAACTTTCATCCTTTCCAACCATTATGACGATCTGGAAAAACAGCGACGATTCATCGACACGCTGCTGCAACTGGGCGCCGACGGGCTGATCATGTCGCCCGCGATCGGCACAGCGGCCGAAGATATCGCCATGATCGAAGAGAACGGACTGCCGTCGGTGCTGATCGCCCGCACCGTGGAAGGCACGGATGTGCCGATTTTCCGCGGTGATGACGCCTATGGCATTTCGCTGGCCACCAACCATCTCATTTCGCTTGGCCATCGCCGCATCGCCATGATCGGCGGCACCGACCAGACCTCGACCGGGCGTGAGCGCTATGAGGGCTATGTCGCTGCCATGCAAAAGGCCGGCCTTGCGGTCATGCCGGACTGGCGCATCCCCGGCCCGCGCACCAAGCAGGGCGGTTTTGAAGTCGCCGGGCAATTCCTTGCCCTCAAGGACAAGCCGACTGCAGTGGTCTGCTGGAACGATCTGGTGGCCATCGGCCTGATGAACGGCATTGCGCGTGCCGGATTGACGCCCGGCGTGGATATTTCGGTCACCGGCTATGATGACCTGGAAGAGGCGGCCATCGCCATGCCGGCGTTGACGACCGTGTGGAATGGACAACGGGAAGTGGGGCGGCTGGCGGCGCGGGCGCTGGTTGACCAGCTTGCGGGAAAGACGGTGCGCGGGGCTCAGGCCCTGATCCATCCGGAACTTCATGTCCGCCAATCGACCGGCAAGCCGAAAGAGCGGCAATAGCGCGCCTTGCTGCTGCATTTACCAATGATTAACCATGAAAGATCATGCTTGCTCCCGGCTGCCGACAGCGGCCATGGGGGCGTGCATGAAAATCCTGGCTTTGGCTTCTGCCGGCGTGACTTTGGCGCTGGGTGCGTGGCTGTCATCGGCACAGACCGGCGGCTGGCGTCCGCCTGAGGCTTACGTCATCCAGTCAGCGGACAGCGAAGGTCTGTCGGTCAGGCGCGCATCGGGCGGGGCAAGCTGCGTGCTGCAACCGGCTGGCGGGAAAAAGTTCGCGGCCGGGCCGGGCTGCAAGGACGTCGCCGACATGCTGGCAGGGCAATTCAGTCTGCAGGACGGCACGGAGGGAAATCTCTGGCTGTCGGATATATCCGGCCGCATCGTGCTTGAATTCGCCCAAAGCGAAGGCGGATCGTACGAATCCGTGTTTCCGGCCGAACCGCTTCTGCTGCTCGACCGCAGAATCTGAATTGTTATTCGGCGGCGGCCCGCAATGCATTGCCGGCATGGGCGCGCACCGCATCGCCAAAGGCTTCAAACACTTTTGCCGAGGCGCTATCGGTTGCCGCCCAATATTCCGGATGCCATTGAACGCCCACGGCAAAGGCCTTCGAGCCGATGACCGATACGGCTTCGACCGTGCCATCAGCCGCAACCGCCTCGACCTGGAGATTGTTTCCAAGCCGGCCGACGCCCTGCCGATGCACCGAATTGACCATGATGTCACCGGCGCCGAAAACGCCTGCGAGGCATGAGCCCGCCTTGATGGTCACGGCCTGGCGGATGGCGAACCGCTCATCCTGATTGTCCGAAACCGGCGCGCGGTGATCCATGCGGCCGGGCATGTCCTGGATTTCGGTAGCCAGCGTGCCGCCCAGCGCCACGTTCAGTTCCTGGATGCCGCGGCAAATGGCCAAAAGCGGCACGCCGCGTGCAATGGCCTGGCGGATCAGCGGAAGGGTTGTTGCGTCACGGTCCGGATCATAGGGACCATTGGCCTCGCTGGCGTCACCGCCATAAAGACCGGGGCCGACATTGGATTTTGAACCTGTCAGCATGACGCCATGCACGGACGACAGGATGGCGTCAAAATCCAGCCGTTCACCAAAGGCGGGCACGATCAGCGGGGTCACGCCCGCTCCCGACAAGGCGGCCTCGAGATATTGGCGCGGCGCAGCGTGCCATGTGTAGTTCTCGAAAGCCCGGACATCGGAGGAAACAGCAACCAGCGGCTTGAACATATGGCGATCCCGGACTCATTTCGCCGCCGCAGCGGCATTCTGCCTATTTTAGCCTTTGCCCGGCAGGAATCCAGTCCGGCCCGCCAGAATGCGCAGGACTGCCGGGTTCCCGCAGGTCAATCGATTGAAATTGCTCAAATCATGGGCAGATTTTCGAAGTCGCCAACAAAGCCGCCCATGGAAGCCGCTTCCTCTGGACTTCGCCCAAGTGCTGTGCATTCATGCAGGCAGGCGCTGGCAAGAGACCCGTTCCGGGCCTGTCAACGGCTGCATTTTTCAATGGGAGAATAGCTCTATGGATCGTCGTTCCTTTATCAAGAAAGCCGGCCTCGCCGGCGCAGGTGCCGCCGCCACTGCCTCGCTGGCTGCGCCTGCCATTGCCCAGACCGCCGAGAAGGTGACATGGCGTTTGACGTCTTCCTTCCCCAAGTCGCTTGATACGATTTTCGGCGCAGCCGAAACCATGGCGAAGTTCGTCAAGGAAGCCTCTGGCGGCAATTTCGAGATCCAGGTGTTTGCGGCCGGCGAAATCGTTCCGGGCCTGCAGGCCGCGGACGCAGCATCGGCCGGCACGGTCGAAATGGCCCATACCGCGTCCTATTATTACTGGGGCAAGGATCCGGTCTACGCGATCGCCACGGCCATTCCGTTCGGCCTCAATGCCCGCCAGCAGAATGCCTGGTATTATTATCCCTCGGGCGCTGACGGCAAGACCGGCAATGACCTGATGAACGAGTTCTACGCCACGCAGGGCCTGATCGGCTTCCCATGCGGCAATACGGGCGCGCAGATGGGCGGCTGGTTCCGCAAGGAAATCAAGACGCTTGATGACCTCAAGGGCGTCAAGATGCGCATCGGCGGCATGGGCGGCAAGATTTTCGAAAAGCTCGGCATCGTTCCGCAGCAGATCGCCGGCGGCGACATCTATCCGTCGCTTGAAAAAGGCACGATCGATGCTGCCGAATGGGTCGGCCCTTATGACGACGAGAAGCTCGGCTTCAACAAGGTTGCGCCGTTCTATTATTATCCCGGTTGGTGGGAAGGCGGCCCCGTGCTGCACACGCTCGTCAACCTCGCCAAGTACAATGAGCTGTCGCCGGCCAACAAGGCGATCCTTGATGCGGCCTGCCGCGCCGCCAATGCCGACATGATGGCCAGCTACGACAACAAGAACCCGGCTGCCTTGAAGCGGCTCGTCGCCAATGGTGCGCAGCTTCGCCCCTACAGCCCGGAAATCCTGGCCGCAGCCTATGAAGCGGCCAAGGCCACCTATGCTGAAATTTCGGCTGTCAATCCGATGTTCAAGAAGATCTATGACCACCAGCTCGAGTTCAAGAAGGATGCGTATTTGTGGGCGCAGGTCTCTGAATACACGTTCGACACGTTCATGATGATCCAGCAGCGCGGCGGCACGCTCTGATCATCGCCAAGTGACGAAAAACCCCGGAGCGAAAGCTCCGGGGTTTTTGTTTGCCTTGCGGTCTGTGCGGCAGCGGCGCCTGAACGGTTCCGCCGCCTTAGTTGATCTTCGGCGGCTGGCTGAGGTCGATGGCCGGTGC
>JBATMU010000254.1:0-2224 GCA_049289995.1 Rhizobiaceae bacterium
GCAACGCCGGTCTTATTGGCGATGGTGAACTCAAGGCTGCCTGCATAGGCTGCGGTGGCAAGAAAAAACAGGGGAATGACAAAGGCTGGCTTCATGGCCGTGCTCCGGTCGTCGGGCATATGCCCGGCATGTTCAATGTCTAGGACCGATTTTCGGCGCCAGCAAGGCAGGCAAAATCAAAAACGGGTGCGGGCCTTCAGCGCCGCAGCCAGCGTGCCGTCATCGAGATAGTCAAGCTCGCCGCCGACCGGCACGCCATGCGCCAGCCGCGTCACCTTGACCGGCAGGCCCTCCAGCTGGTCGGTGATGTAATGGGCTGTGGTCTGGCCTTCGACCGTGGCATTGACCGCCAGGATGATTTCGCTGATGCCGCCTTCGGCCGTGCGGCTGACAAGGCTTGCCAGATTGAGGTCATCGGGGCCGACGCCTTCCAGCGGCGAGAGGGTGCCGCCAAGCACGTGATAGCGGACATTCATGGCAGAGGCGCGCTCCAGCGCCCACAGATCAGCCACCGTCTCGACGACAATGACCATGGTGGCATCGCGGCGCGGATCGGTGCAGATGCTGCAGGGATCGGCGGTGTCGATATTGCCGCATTCATGGCAGACGCGGACTTTTTCGACCACCTCGCCCATGGCCGCGGTCAGCGGGGCCATCAGCTGGTCCTTCTTGCGAATCAAATGAAGCGCTGCGCGCCGGGCCGAGCGCGGGCCGAGCCCCGGCACCTTGGCCAGAAGCTGAATGAGGCGCTCGATTTCCGGTCCGGCGATTCGTTTTGACATTGGCGATGATTAGAATGATTCACGCCGCGAATGAAGCGTCTGCCCATAGGCAAGGGAGCCTGATTCTAACGAAGCGGTTACCCTTTTGGCGCATTCTTGGGCCATCAAGGAGCCTGCGCCATGCCCGATCTGACCATTCGCCCTGCCGCTTTGGCCGACCGCCCTGTGCTCGAAGAGCTGATCGCCGCCTGCTATACAGAGGTTTATCCGGGCTGGTATGATTCAGACCTGTTGTCCGAAGCGCTGCCGGAAATGCTCAGGATCGACCCGAAACTGCTGGAATCGGGCCGCTATTTTTCGGCGCATGCCGGCAACACGCTGGCGGGTTGCGGCGGCTGGAGCCTGAGCGCGCCGGGCCGGGAAGCGCCATCCACAGGTCATATCCGGCATTTCGCCACGCGGCCCGACCTGATGCGTCAGGGTGTCGGAAGCGCCATTCTCAAGCGCTGCATGGCCGACGCCAAAAAGGCGGGCGTCGGAAAGCTGCAGTGCTTTTCGAGTCTGCCCGGCGAGGCCTTCTATGCCCGCCACGGTTTTCAGCGCGTCGACGATGTCACCATCATGCTGGGTGACAGCGTGCCGTTTTCCGCCGTTTTGATGCGGGCGGAACTGGGCTGAATTTTCTAAAACGGCAGCTTCATGCCGGGCGGGATCGGCAGGCCGGCGGTCAGGGCTGCGGTTTTCTCGGCCATGGCAGCCTCGGTCTTGGCCTTGGCGTCATTGTGGGCGGCAAGGATCAGGTCTTCGAGGATTTCGACATCGTCTTCGTTGAACAGCGACGGATCGATTTTCAGCGATTTCATCTCGCCCTTGCCGGTGAGCACGACTTTCACCGCGCCGCCGCCCGACTGGCCTTCGGCGGTCATCTGGGCGATTTCCTCCTGCATGGCCTGGATTTTGGCCTGCATTTCCTTGGCTTTGCCCATCAGGCCCATCAGATCGCGCATGGCTCTCTCCTAATTGTCGGTTTCATCGTCGGCCGGCGGCGGTGCAGCTTCGAAAGCAGCGCCCCCCTCATCGGCCAATGCATCAGGCATGCGCACGTCAATGATCCGCGCCCCTGGAAAGCGGCTCAGGATGGCGCTGACCACCGGATCGGCACGCGCGTCATTGAGAACGGTTTCGCGTTCAGCCGTTTCCGCTTCGGCCAGCGTCTTGCCGCCGGTTTCGCGCGACACCATGACCATCCAGCGGCGGCCGGTCCAGCGCGTCAGCCTGTCAACCAGATCGCCGGTCAGCGTGCGCGGCGCATCATTGCCGAGCGCGATTTCCAGCTTGCCCTGTTCGAGCGAGACCAGCCGGACATGGCGCTTGAACTGAACCTTGAAGGCCATGTCGCGGTTGGCGTCAGCAAGGGCGGCGATGTCCTCAAGCGAATTGACGATGGCCAGCGGCTCCGGCGCGGGCTGCATGCCCGGCTGTGCTGCGGCCTGCGCGACAGG
>JBATMU010000255.1:0-8439 GCA_049289995.1 Rhizobiaceae bacterium
GCCAACCACCGCGCCGGAACGGTCACGCGCAATCAGCGCCACGGCAGGCAGGCGCCCGCGGCGCAGCTTTTCCGACGACTTGCGCCGCCAGTTCGCACCCATGGCGCGGTCAAGCAGGGCATCACGCGCCGCCATATCGGCATCGGTCTCGGACGAAATGGAAAACGTTTCGGCAAGTGCAATCATTGTTCAACCCAAAATCCGGTCCCCTTTCGGGCCAGTCCGGACAAGCTGGAGTCAGCGCTTCCGCCTCCCCCAAATCAGGGAGGCGTTCAGGATAGATTGAGGAACATGAACCTCAGATGACGTAGGATCGCAGCGGCTCGAACCCGTTGAACGCCACCGCAGAATAGGTGGTGGTGTAGGCGCCGGTGCCCTCGATCAGAACTTCGTCGCCAATGGTCAACGTCACCGGCAGCGGATAGGGCGTCTTCTCGTAAAGCACATCTGCCGAATCACAGGTCGGTCCGGCAATCACGCACGCTTCGACGGCATCCCCGTCGCGCGGCGTGGTCAGCGGATAGCGGATGGCCTCGTCCATGGTTTCGGCCAGCCCGCCAAACTTGCCGATGTCGAGATAGACCCAGCGCACATTGTCATTGGCCGACTTTTTGGAGATCAGCACGACTTCCGACTTGATGACGCCGGCATTGCCGACCATGCCGCGGCCCGGCTCGATAATGGTTTCGGGCAGGCGGTTGCCGAAATGCTTGGACAGCGCGCCGAAGATTGCCTCGCCATAGGCTTCGGCTGCCGGCACATCCTTGAGATAGCGGGTCGGGAAACCGCCGCCCATGTTGACCATGCGCAGGGTGATGCCTTCGGCGGCCAGCGCCTCGAACACCATTTTGGCGTCGCCCAGCGCCTTGTCCCAGGCGCCGAGATCGCATTGCTGCGAGCCGACATGGAAAGACACGCCATACGCGTCGAGGCCAAGCGCCTTCGACTGGCGCAGCACATCGACCGCCATGTCCGGCACGCAGCCGAACTTGCGCGACAGCGGCCATTCGGCGCCCTCGCCATCGGTCAACACGCGGCAGAACACGCGCGAACCGGGTGCGGCGCGGGCGATCTTTTCGGCTTCTTCCACGCAATCAATGGCAAACAGCCGGATGCCGAGCGCGTAAGCCGCCGCGACATCGCGCTCTTTCTTGATGGTGTTGCCGTAGGAAATGCGGTCGGCGGAGGCGCCGGCATTCATGGCCATTTCGATTTCGGCCACCGAGGCGCAATCGAAATTCGAGCCCATTGACGCCAAAAGGCGCAGGATTTCCGGGGCCGGATTGGCTTTGACGGCATAGAAAATGCGGCTCTGCGGCAACGCATGCTCGAAGGCGCGGTAGTTGGCGCGCACCACGTCAAGGTCCAGCACCAGGCAGGGGCCATTCGGACGGCGGGTGGCGAGGAAATCAAGAATGCGCTGCGTGGCCATCGTTTTCTCCATTGCGCGGGAATTTTCCGCGACGTCAAAGCGGCTCGCAAAACGCCCATCGGGACCGTCTTGCGGGGGACAAAAGCGTGCAGCTGTCATGGAACCAGCCGGTGGAGACCCCGGAACCACGATGCGCCATCACGCGGCGGTGAGCGTTGCGCCTTGCGGAGCGCGGCTCGCTTTGTCTGCCTTGGCTTGGATTGAACAAATCCGCACGGCCGGCAATGAGGGTGTGCCTCTTCAGAATCCCCGGCATTTGGACAACCGGAGGAGACCAGAAAGGCCCGCACCGTCGTTGCTTCAAGGCGTCCTCGGGTCTGTGGTTGGCCACAGATCCAACTGAAGCTTTCGCTTCAGGGCCATCCCGGTTTTCTCCCACTTGAGGACCGGGGGACGCCCACAGGCACGTGCGACTTTGGGCAGCCGCGATATAGGGATATTCGCCTTGCCAATCAATGAATAATCCCGGCTTGATGAATTTTTTTTAATGAACAATCCGGCGCGAACTGTGCATTATTGTTGAACGAACAAACGGCCGGATTTGCCCATGGACACCTTGACCCGCATGCGCGCCTTCATCGATGTCGTCGAAGCCGAAGGATATTCGGCGGCTTCGCGCAAGATCGGCCGCTCGAAGGCGCTCTTGTCAAAATATGTGCGCGAACTGGAAGACGAGCTTGGCGCGCTTCTGCTCAACCGCACCACGCGGCAATTTTCCATGACCGAAGCCGGCCAGACCTATTACCGGCGTGCGTCCGAGATCATCCGTGACATCGACACCTTGTCCGACACCGTGCGTGATTCGGCCGGCGACGTGAAAGGCCGCATCAAGCTGACCGCGCCGCGCTCGTTTGCAGATGCCGATGTCGGCCAGTCGCTGATTGATTTCGCCATCGCCCATCCCGACATCGTGCTCGATATCCGCCTCGATGACCGTTTCGTCGATCTGGTCGAGGAAGGCTATGATCTGGCCATCCGCATCACGCGGCTCGAAGATTCGGGCATGATCGTGCGCAAATTGTCGTCGTTTTCGCTGCTCGGCTGCGCCTCGCCGGCCTTTCTGGAAAAGCATGGCATGCCGGCCCACCCCGCCGATCTCGCCAGCCTGCCCTGCGTGATCGACACCAATGGCCGCTTTCTCAATTCCTGGCGTTTTGACGGCGGTGATGGAACCATCATTCCGGTCACCGTCAACGGCCGCATCGAAGCCAACAGCCCGCTTGTGGCGCTGCGGGCGGTGCAGGCCGGGCTCGGCGTCGGTTTCATCCCGGATTTCGTGGCCCGGCCAGCCCTGGCGCGCGGCGATCTGGTGCAAATCCTGGAAGCCTTCACGCTCGGCGACCGCGGCATTTATGCCGTCTATCCGCACCGGCGCTATTTGCCGGCCAAGGTGCGGGCACTCGTCGATTTCATGGCCAAATGGTTCCGCGACCATGACGCCGCGCCCGGCGAGCCGTGATGTCCCAATTTTGCCCGGATTTGCGGCGAAGGCAGAGCCTTCACGGGAACAATCCAATGCGCCTGACGCGGATGGCAAAACAGACTGCAATGACGGCGATTTTGGCCGCAGGTTTCGCTGTGCCAGCTATCAGCCACCCGCATGTGTTCGCGGAAGCACGCCTGGATGTCGTGCTGTCAGCCGAAGGCAATGTCACGAGCCTCCAGCATCTCTGGCGGTTTGACGACCTGTTTTCCTCCACCGTGCTGGTCGAGTTCGACAAGAACGGCGACCTCAAGCTTGATGAGGGCGAACTGGCTGCCGTCGGCCAGACGGTGAAAGAATCGCTTGCCGAATACGGCTATTTCCAGGTGGTCACAGCCGCCGGCAAGGACGTTGCCATGAACAAGCCAGACAAGCTGACGGCCGACTTCAAGGACAGCCAGCTTATCATCCTGTTTGAAAGCGCCCCGTCTGCGCCAATGCCCCTCAGCGGCAAGCTGACCTTCGGCGTCTATGACCCGACGTTTTATACGGCCATCGACTTCACCGAAGATTCTTATCTCAATGTCGCGGACCTTCCCGCCAAATGCAAAAAGGCGGTCATCCGGCCTGATCCGGATGAGGCGCTGGCGCAGAACCAGGGCACGCTGACCGAGGCATTTTTTACCGACCCGGCCGGCACCAACATGGCCAAGATCTTTGCAACCCGCCTCGAACTGGACTGTGCAAACGGATGAAACGCACCCTGCCCGCCGCCGCTTTCCTTCTGCTGGCGGCAATCACCGCTGCCCATGCCCAAAGCTCGCTCGGCATCGGCACGAACGAGGCAACGGTGCCGCCGACCGGCCTGTTTTCGGGACTTCTCGCCTGGATCAATACTGCACAACAGGATTTCTACCGCGCCCTGACAGGCTCGCTGAAAGCCATGCGCGAGGATCCGTCCCGGCTGACCGGGTTGATCGGCTTGTCATTTGCCTATGGGGTTTTTCATGCCGCCGGCCCCGGCCATGGCAAGGCGGTTATCTCGTCCTACATGCTGGCCAATGAAACCACGCTAAGGCGCGGCGTCTATCTGTCGTTCGTTTCGGCCTTCTTGCAGGCGGCAACCGCAATCGTCGTAATGGGCGCGGCGTTCACGGTGCTGCGTGGTTCGGCACTGTCGATGACCAATGCCGCCTGGGGCTTGGAAATCATCAGCTATGCGGCCATTTCCGCCTATGGCGCCTGGCTTCTGGCCCGCAAGCTGACCCGGCCGCGCGCCGTTCTGGTTCCGGCCGGCCATGTCCATTATCACGATCACCACGATCACGATCACGGCCCCGATTGCGACTGCGGCCATTCGCATGCCCCTGATCCTGCATCCCTCAAGGGCGACAGGCTGACGCTGGGCGCTGCCTGGGCGGCGGTCTGGGCCGTCGGTCTGAGGCCCTGTTCCGGCGCGCTGATCGTGCTGACCTTCGCGTTTCTCAATGGGCTTTTTCTCGGCGGCATCCTGTCAGCGCTGGCCATGGCGCTCGGCACGGCCATCACCGTCTCGGCACTCGCCGTGCTGGCTGTAACGGCCAAATCTGCCGCCGTACGCTATTCCGGCGGCATGGGCGACAGCGTGCATTCGGCAGTGGAAATCGGCGGCGCCGTGTTGGTGATGGGTCTTGGCCTGCTGCTTCTCACCGCCAGCCTGTCGGCCTGAACCCTATCGCCTGCTTCGCGCCCTGAGCCAGAACACCAGGAAAAACGCCAGCACAAAGCCTGTGCCTACAATGCCGGCCAGCACCGGCGAAATATCGCCAAGTGCCAGCATGAGCGTGGGCATGAAATAGGCCGCCGCGCTGAACCCGGCAAAAATGATGGCCGCCGCGATCAGCGCCTGCTTGTCGTTGCTGCTCACCGGCCAATCCTTTTGTTTTTGCCTGGCTCAGCCATTGAGCGCCTGCCTGATGTCCTGAAGCCGGCGTTTTTGCGCGCCCGCTGCATCGAAATTGGCGGGATCAAGCCAAGCCTCGAACGCTGCCTTGATGACCGGCCATTCGCTGTCAATCATCGCATACCAGGCGGTATCGCGGTTCTTGCCCTTGGCGACCATGTGATTGCGGAAAATGCCTTCAAACGAAAAACCGAACCGCAATGCTGCTTCCTTCGACGGAAGGTTGGCGTTGTTGCATTTCCATTCAAACCGCCGGTAGCCGAGATCATCGAATGCATATTTGGCGAAAAGATAAAGCGCCTCTGTGGCGGCGGGCGTCTTGGCGATGCCGGGACCCCAATAGATATTGCCGATCTCGATCACGCCATGCGCAGCATCGATCCGCATCAGGGCCTGACGGCCCGCCGCCTTGCCGGTCTTTGGGTTGATGACGGCAAAGAACAGCGGATCCTCGCTCGCTTCCGATTTTTCCAACCAGGGCTGGATATCGGCGCGCAGGACAGGCGGATATTCAAACAGCCAGCGGAAACTGGTGTCCGCGCCGTCAACCGAAGAGGCGGCAAACAGGTCATCACCGTGCCGGGCAACGGACAAGGGTTCCAGCCGCACATGCCGGCCTTCCAGCGCTTTGCGCTCGGGCCGCGGGCGTGGCGTCCAGTTTTCAAGATCAAGTGTCAAAATCGGAATCCCGTCTGGGTTTGTTGCCCGCAGGTTCATGAAAAATGCGCGGAATGCAACACCGGTTGCGGCTCGAACGCCGGTTCGCGGCCGAGAAAAAGGGCGGCCCTTAGAGCGGCCGCCCCTTCAGTTGACCGGCCCGGGAGGAGGCAAACCGGTTTAGAGGTCAAGTGTCGCGCCGATTGGTTAATGCGGCATTAATGATTGGAAGCCGCCTATCCGATCCAATTGAGAAACGGCTGTCCGGCCAGCGCCTCGAGAAACGTGAAGCCGACAAAGCCCGTGAAGCCCACGGCAAACAACCAGACGGGCAACGTGGTGTTTCGGCCGAAAACCCGCTGTGAAACCAATCCGAATGCCGGGATGAAATGCAGCGCATGCGAACCGAAGAAATGCGCCACACGCAGATCACCGCCATCGCGCGCCCAGCCCATGAGGAAGATGCCCTCTGCATCCGACAAATTGCCGCCCACCAGATGACCGCCCTGGGCGCTCATGTAACCGGCCGTCCACAGGGTCAGCGGCAAAGTCATCAACAGGCCGAGCGCCAGCGCAAGCCGTAGCACCGGCGACAGGCCGCCGCTGCCCCTGGCAATCAGCCAGCCCTGCACCGCAGAGGCCGATGTCAACAGAACCGCGCCTATGCCCATCAGGCCATAGGTGATCTGCCAGGCCGGTGACGACGCGTTGAAATGCGAGGCCGTGCCCAGCGCAGCCGCACCGCTGATCACCGCCAGTTCCAGGACAATTGCCGCGATCACCACGCCGCTATGCACCCGCCGCCAACGGGCTTTTCCCGCCGCTTGCGGCACATAGGCCTCATACCAGGCCAGGGTGAACAGATAGACCGACAAAGCCAGCATGAATTTCAGCGGCTTGTCCCAGATGGCCACGCCAGCCAGCTGGCGCGCATCGAGAAGCCAGGCCGCCCCTGCCGGGACGGCGAGCAAGGCAACAAACAGGCCTGCCGAGGCAAAGGCCGGGCTGCGACGGAAGAACTCACCCAACAGGCCGGATTTCGTGAAAGGGCTTTCGGAAAGGTGTGCAGCAAGGGTCATGACATTGCTCCGATGCGAAAAGTCAGGGTTGGACGGGGCGGTTGGACGCCCGCAACAGATTGAAAAGCAGGAAGCCTGCCGGGCCGAACAGGAAGATCAGCGCCAGGCAGGGGATGACAAAAGCAAAGCGGATGCTTTCGGCTTGCGCCGTCCGCACCGCCCAGGCGCCGACAAACAGGTCGAACGCCAGATAATGAAGCCAGCCGGCCAGTGCGACATACGGGTCGGTGAACAGCTTCATGACGTCAGCAAGAGTGGAAAAGCCGCCTTCGGCCCCCGACCAGAAGGCAAGCACCAGCCCCACATAGGCAATTGACAGCAGCAGCGGCACGGCAAGGGCTGCGACCCGCTGGCTTGCTACAGGAAATACCGGACTGGCCAAAAGCGACAGCCAACCAATGAGCGCCAGCGGATTGGCTAGCTGGAAAATCTGTTCGGGCGACATCGGCATCTCCGTCTTGACAGTGGCAAGATTGAAATTGCCCATCTTTCTTTACAGTGTCAAGATCATTTTTACGCTGTCAAGATTGTGCGCCAAACCGGCTTCTGCTAGGAGGCCGCAACGAATGCGGAACTGCGCCATGACACCGGATGAAAAACACCCCTATCACCACGGCGCCCTGCGCGCCGCACTGCTGGCCGCCGCCGAAGCGGAACTGGCAGAAAAGGGCGTTGAAGGCTTCACCTTGCGCGGCTGCGCCAAGCGCGCCGGGGTCTCGCATGCCGCCCCCGCCCACCATTTCCGCGATGCCGATGCGCTGCTGACCGCGCTGGCGGCAATCGGTTCACAGCGTCTGACCGACAGCATGTTGGCCCGCCATGCGGCCGCGCCGGATACACCCATGGATCAATACATCGCCTCGGGTATCGGCTATGTCGATTTCGCCCTGTCCAACCGCGCCCTGTTCAAGCTGATGTTCGGTTCCGACCGCCCGGATTTCTCCGATCCCCAATTGTCGGAATGCGCAAGCGAGGCTTTTGGCGTTCTGATCGGCGACGTCGCCGCTTTGCGGCGCGATGACCCCATGGCATCGCCTGCCGGACGTCTGGAAGTCGCATCATCCTGGGCAATGGTGCACGGCCTCGCCAGCCTGCTCATATCGGGCGCGCTCTCCATCATCCAAAATGATATCGAGAATGACCGCGACGGCGTGCTGCGCGAACTGATCAGCCGCGTTGCGCCGCGTTAGAGAATTCGGGCATACCGACATCGCCTTGCGCCACGGCCACCGATTTCAAGACGGCAAAACAGTCGAGCCCCGGCACCAGCGCCAGTCCTGCTAAGGACCGCTTGGTCAGCCGCGCCAGGATCAGGTCATCGCCAACCCGCAATTGCACCAGTGCATCCGGCCCCTCGCCCAGCCTTATGGCAGTGATCGTTGCAGGCAGGATATTGAGCGCAGACAAGCCCTCTGGCCGGTTGCGCGCAATGATCACGTCGCGAGCATGGATGCGCACCGCAATCCGCGCACCCTGTGCAGCGGCAATGCCCGGCAGAAAGAGATCCCCGCCGCCTGCCCTGACATGGGTGAGCCCGTCCGCATCATGGCTGGCGACCATTGCCGACAGCAGCGAACCGGCATCGCCCAGCCCCAGATGCGGTGCGGCATCGAGGTTCGACAGCACCTCCCCTGCCTGTCCGGACCAGACAACCTGGCCATCGTTCAGCACAAGAATGGACTTGGCCAGCCGCGCCACTTCGCCAATTGAATGGCTGACATGGATCATCGGCACGCCGGCCTCGTCGCGCAGCCTCTCCAGATAAGGCAGGATTTCGCCCTTGCGCGCATCATCCAGCGCCGAAAGCGGCTCATCCAGCAGCAGCAGACGCGGCGCGGCCAACAGCGCCCGGCCGATTGCGGCGCGCTGGCGCTCGCCGCCTGACAATTGCTGGGTGCGGCGGCGC
>JBATMU010000256.1:0-15443 GCA_049289995.1 Rhizobiaceae bacterium
CCACGATCGTCGATGCCAATCTGACCACCTTCATTGCTGCCGCAGTGCTGTTCTGGCTGGGTTCCGGCCCGGTCAAGGGCTTTGCGGTGACGCTGGCGCTCGGCATCATTACCACTGTTTTCACCGCCTTCACCTTCACGCGCGGGCTGGTGGCGTTCTGGATCCGCCGGACCAAGCCCAAGGAAATGCCGAACGGCCTGTTCCGGCTCGTGCCGGATGTGACCAACATCCCCTTCATGAAATGGCGCAATTGGGCGTTCGCCATTTCAGGCGCCTTATCCATCGGCGCGGCGGCGACGTTTTTCGTCAAGGAAATGAACTACGGCATCGATTTCCGCGGCGGCTCGATCATCGAGGTGAAGGCCAAGGACGGCACGGCCGATTCCGGCGACATTCGCTCGCGGCTTGCCGAGCTCAATCTCGGCGATGTGCAGGTGCAGGAATTCGGCGCGGCCAGCGATGTGCTGATCCGCGTTGAGACCCAGGCGGGCGGCGAAAATGCCGAACAATCGGCGGTCACCAAAATCCGTGACGAATTACAGGACGACTACGAGTTCCGCCGTGTCGAAGTGGTCGGCCCGACCGTTTCCAACGAATTGATGCGCAACGGCATTATCGGTGTGGCCGTCGCACTCGTCGCCATCCTCATCTATGTCTGGTTCCGTTTCGAATGGCAGTTCGCCGTCGGCGCAATCCTGGCCACCGGCCACGATGTCATTATGACCATCGGCCTGTTTGCCATATCCGGGCTTGAGTTCAATCTGACCTCGATTGCCGCCATCCTGACCATTCTGGGCTATTCGCTCAACGATACGGTCGTGGTCTATGACCGGGTGCGCGAGAACCTGCGGCGTTTCAAGAAAATGCCGCTGACCGAACTGCTTGACCTGTCCATGAACCAGACGCTGTCGCGCACGGTGCTGACCGGCCTGACCACGTTGATGGCCTTGATGGCGCTCTATCTGTTCGGCGGAGAGGTCATCCGGTCGTTCGTTTTCGCCATGCTGTTCGGCATTTTGGTCGGCACCTATTCGTCAATCTTTGTGGCCGGTCCGCTGTTGATCCTGTTCCGGCTCAGGCCTGAGAATTTTGGCAAGGACGGCGGCGAAGCCAAACAGGCTTTGGCAAAAGGCGCGCCGGCCAAGGCATGAGCGGGCTCATCATGCGGGAAGCGCATTTTCCCGGCCGCGCACCGATCGACGCCTATGGCAATGGCGGTTTCCGCTTTGCGGACATGTCCCACAAGGGCCATCTCCTGACGGCGCCAAGCGGCATCTACGGCTGGCAGCCTGCCGATGCCGATTCGCTGGCAATCAGCGATTTTGCCCGGATTCTGGAGGAATCCGCGCAAATCCAGGTGCTGCTGGTTGGCACAGGCAAAGTGTTGCGGCCATTGGGAAAACTGCTGCGCGAAGCGTTCCGCGAAGCGGGAATCACCGCTGAACCCATGGCAACGGGCGCCGCCGTGCGCACGTTCAATGTGCTTCTGGCCGAAGACCGGGCGGTGGCCGCCGCCTTTCTGGCGGTGGATTGACGATGGATCCGCTGGCCGCGGAGGCCAAAAACCGCGATCCGTTGCGTTATGCCGCCGCTCTCTATGCGCCGAAAGACAAGCGTGCTGCGTTGATTGCGCTGGCGGTTTTTGCAAGCGAACTGGCTGAATTGCCGGCCAGGGTCACCAATCCCGAGCTTGGTGAAATTCGCCTGCAATTCTGGCAGGACGCGCTGGATGGCAAGGACGGCGCAAAACTTCCGGCCATTGCCGAAATCCGCGCGGCGATTGATCAGAAAATCTGGCCGCTTGCCGCTTTCCGCAACATGATCGAGGCGCGTCGCGCCGATCTGTACGATGACCGGTTCGGGTCGGTGAACGATCTTGAGGGTTATTTCGGCGAAACACGCGGCGCGTTGTTTCAACTCGCGGCCATGGCGCTGGGTGGCGATGCCGGGCAGGGCGCATTGGCGGGACATGCGGGCTGTGTGATGGGGGCAGCCGAGGCGATTGCGGGCTCAAAAGCCGCGGCGCTGCTTCCGCAGGATTTTCCGGGGGGAATTGTTGCCTTCGGGCTGCGGCATGCCGACGCCTGTGCGCCTTTGTTGGCGGCACTCCCCGTGCCGCTTCGTCCGGCTTTTCTGCCGCTGGCTGTGGCGCGGAGTAACCTGGTGCGAAGTGCTGCCGGCCGTGCCCCAGCGTCACCGCTAAGGATTCAGTTTCTGCTGATGAAAAGCGCCTTGCGCGGCTGGCCAAAACACTGAAACCAACCTAGATTCTGCGAAAGTGGATGGGGAGAGGCGCTTTGAGCCTGCCGGTATTGCTCAGTCTGGTGGTCTTCGGCATCGGCATGATCGTGCTGCTCATTCACTTGACCGGCGGCACGACCACCGCCAGCCTTGACGGCGAGGCCCAAGCCGCAACCCGCTTTGCCGATGATTTTCCGGGCCTGCCGCCGCGCGCCATCATCCTGACCGAGGACCGCCATGCCGCATTTCTTGACTTGGGTGATGGCAAGGCCGGGCTGGTTCAAGCCGTCGGCGACCGCTTTCTGACACGCATTCTCGACAAGTATCACGTCAAGGCCTTCACTGGCGCCGACGGATCCTTGTCGCTCATCTTGCCGGACATGACCTTTCGTGGCGGGCAATGGCGATTCGGGAGCCCGAATGCCGCCAAAAGCGTCGCGGACTGGCTAAACATTGGAAACGGGAGCTGATCGTGCCGGACTTTCCGAATGTGACGCAGCTGGCCATCCCGTTTTTCGTGCTGGCAGTTTTGTTTGAATTGTTTCTGGTGCGCACCCGCCGCGCCAAGGGCGAATTCGAGACGCGTGACAGTTTGACCAGCCTGTTGATGGGGGCGGGCAATGTTGCCTCGGGGCTGATCCTCGGCGTGTTTTCGTTTGCGGCGCTGATGTGGGTCTGGCAGTTCCGGTTCTTCGATTTCGGCATCAGCTTCTGGGCCGGGCTTGGCGTCTTCCTGCTCGATGACCTGCGCTATTATTGGTATCACCGCTTCGCTCACCGCATCCGCTGGGTCTGGGCCGAGCATATCAATCATCATTCAAGCCAGCACTACAATCTGACCACGGCGCTGCGGCAGTCATGGACGGGCCTGTTCACCGGCATGTTCGTGCTGCAGGTGCCGTTGGTGCTGCTCGGCTTTCACCCCAAACTGATCCTGTTCGTTTTCGGCTTCAATCTGGTCTGGCAATTCTGGATCCACACCGAAACCATCGGCCGGATGTGGGCGCCCATTGAATTGATCTTCAACACGCCCTCGCATCATCGGGTTCATCATGCGGTCAATCCGCGCTATCTCGATGCCAATTACGCCGGCACGCTCATCATCTGGGACCGCATGTTCGGCACCTTCGTTCCGGAACTTGACGAGGACCTGCCGCGCTATGGCATCGTCAAGAATATCGGCACGTTCAATCCGCTGAAAGTGGCGTTCCACGAATGGATCGCCATGTTTTCCGATGCGCTTTCGCCCGGCCTGACCGTGCGCCAGCGGCTCGGCTATCTGTTCATGCCGCCCGGCTGGAGCCATGACGGCTCACGCGAGACATCGGACAGCCTGAAAGCCGCCTATGTTCGCCGCAACCCGTCCGAAGCGGGCAGGCCGGGCCTGCCTCAGTCCTGATTTTCAGCAGCATGCAAATCGGCAAACAGCGCCTGCTGTTTGGTCATTTTCGCGGCCACCGCCTTCATCAGATCGTCGGGCCTGAGCATGCCGCCATTCCAGGTGGCGATATAGTCGAGCCCGTCAGCCACCGAATGATCGCGCGCATAGGCAAGGTTGCGCTTGATGCCGGCCAGCGCCAGCGGCGATTTCTGCGCAAGATCCTGCGCCATTGCCAATGCGGCGGCGATGACCGCCTCACGGTCGGCATGAATGCCGGTGACCAGCCCGAGCCGCAGCGCCTCTTCGGCTGAAAAGCGCCGTCCGGTATAGGCAAGTTCGGCCGCCGCACCCGGGGCGATCAGTTTTGGCAGGCGCTGCAGCGTACCAACGTCGGCGGCCATGCCGATGTGGATTTCCTCGACCGAAAAGTATGCCTCCGCACTCGCCAGCCGGATGTCACATGCAGTTATCATGTCAATGCCCGCGCCGATGCAGGCGCCGTGCACAGCGGCGATGACCGGGAAGGGCACGCGCTCTATGGCAGTGAAGGCATCCTGCAATTCGAGGATTTTGGCGCGCATGGCATGCGCGGCGCGGCCGGGCTCCAGCGCAAACAGTTTGGCGACGTCCTGAAACTCGCCGAGATCCATGCCCGAAGTGAAATGCCGGCCTTCGCCGCAAACCACCACGGCCCGTACAGACGCATCCTCCGCAAGCGAGGCCAGCAACGCTGGAAACTCGCGCCAGAACGCCTTGGCCATCGCATTGGCCCGTTCCGGGCGGTTCAGCGAGACCAGCGCCACCGCGCCATGCCGCATGGTTTTGTGAAAATCAGTCATGAAACCGTCCTTTTCCGCGGAGTGTTTGCAAGTTTCCAGGCCTGGTCAAGGCCATGGGACGTTAACCCTGACTTCATTTCGCTAAATCTTTACCTTTTGTTAACCGTGCAATTCCTCTACCGTTTCAATCCGGAGTTTCATGCGGAGTTGCAGGCGTGGCCAAACTTTCTGATCCCTTGCATTTGCCTTGCGGCGCGGTGCTTCCCAACCGGATTGCAAAAGCCGCCATGACCGAAGGCCTGGCCGCTGGCGACAATCACGCCAATGCGCGTTTCACCGAACTTTACCGCCGCTGGGGCGAGGGCGGTGCGGGCCTTTTGATCACCGGCAATGTCATCGTCGACCGCAACCACCTTGAGCGCGGTGGCAATCTGGCCATTGAAGGGCCGCAGTCCAATACGGCGCTTGCCGCCCTGGCCGATATGGCGTCTGCCGCCAAGGCGCATGGCTCGCATATCTGGATGCAGCTCAACCATGCCGGTCGCCAGACCCAGAAAATGATCAACAAGCACCCCAAGGCGCCGTCGGATATCGGCCTGAAAATGGGCAATGGCCGATTTGGCACGCCGGTTCCGCTGACCGCTGAAGAAATCGAAAAGCTGATCGAGGCCTTTGCCCATGCGTCAGTGACTGCCGAAGCGGCCGGATTTGACGGCGTCCAGATCCATGCCGCGCACGGCTATCTCGTCTCGCAATTCCTGTCGCCGCTTTCCAACCGCCGCAGCGATTCCTATGGCGGTTCGCTCGAGAACCGCGCGCGCTTTCTTCTTGACGTCATCGCCCGCATCCGGTCGCGGGTCCGCAAAGGATTTGCAGTGGCGGTCAAGCTCAACTCCGCTGATTTCCAGAAGGGCGGGTTCTCGGACGATGACAGCGCCATAGTCGCCCAATGGCTGGAAAAGGTCGGGGTGGACCTGATCGAAGTGTCCGGCGGCAATTATGAGCAGCCGCGCATGATCAATTTCGACCGCAAGGATCCGCTGGCCGCGGGCAAGCGCGAAAGCACCATCCGCCGCGAAGCCTATTTCCTCGATTTCGTGCCGAAATTGCGCGCAAAGGTCACCATACCGGTCATGGTGACCGGCGGCTTCCGTTCTGTCGATGGCATGCGGCATGCCGTTGAGCATGACGGTGTCGACGTGATCGGCCTCGGGCGGCCAATGGTCATTGATCCGGATGCGGCCAAAAAGGTTCTGGCCGGCTCAACGGCGAAATTGCCCAGCCGTGACGAGGATCTGGTCATCGGCAATGGCCTGCTCGGGCCGCGCTCGCCGATTTCTTTCCTGCGTGATCTCAACGCCTGGGGGTCTTTGGGCTGGTATTACGAGCATATCTACAAACTGGCTGACGGCAAAAAGCCCGACCTCTCGCTCAGCGCCTTTCGCGCGCTTCTGGCCTATGACAGCACAGAGGCGAAAACCGCCAAGGCCGTCATTCGCTGACTGGCCGATCGTTTACCGGCTGTTCATCCTGATTTGAGCTTTGCGGCGCGGTTAACCAAATCTGCGCCGGAAAGCGTCATTGTCCCCCCATCATTTGGGGAACTTCGGCCATGACCGCCACTTCAGCCACTCACGTTACTGCCGCCCATTCCGCAAGCTTTGCCGATCCGGCGCGGTCATGGCTGGCCATGATCCCGCTTGCCGGCCTGTCGCTTTGGCTTATCCAGCCGCAGATGGCAACGACTGGCGCCATGGCCGGGCTGACCGCTTTTGCCATGGCCGGCTTGGCGCTTGGCGCTGTTCGTGCGCCGGATGGCGCACCGTCTTTCCAGCGCCTCATCACTTTGATTGCGCCTGTTCAATTCGCGCTGCTGGCCTGGCTGTCATTTTCGGTTGCGCCCGGCCTGTTCGGCGCTTTCCTGCTGGCCGGTCTTGCGGCCGCAGAATTGGCGGTTACCACGGTGCTGCTGGCCTTTGCGGAAATCGCTGCCGGCACATCGGGCGCATCGGCTGCCTTGCTGATTGCCAGCAAATATGCGGGCTTTGCCGGCCGGCTGTCCTGAACTTACCGGGCAAGCCAGACGCGGGCGTCATTAAGCGCGCGCGCTGTAACAGCCTTTTTCTTGGCTTGCGTCTTGTCCTTGCCGCGGAACCGCCCTTCATGATCGTCGGGACGCAGATTCGTGCCCGGCTCCAACGGCGGAAACAGCCCGAAATTGACGTTCATCGGCTGAAATGACCGTTTGCCGGGCTCATCGTCGCTGATGATGTGTCCTCCGGTGATATGGCCGAGCAGCGCGCCGAACGCCGTGGTCTGCGGGGGCAGGGCAGGTTCAATTCCTTTGCGTGCCGCTGCAGCAAATCGCCCGGCCAAAAGGCCGATAGCCGCGCTTTCCACATAGCCTTCACAGCCGGTGATCTGCCCGGCAAACCGGAGGCCCGGCCGCGCTTTCAATTGCAGCGAACCGTCCAGAAGGATTGGCGACTGGATATAGGTGTTGCGGTGCAGGCCGCCGAGCCGCGCGAATTCGGCGTATTCCAGCCCCGGAATCATCCGGAATATCCGGGTCTGCTCGGCATATTTCAGCTTGGTCTGAAATCCGACCATGTTGTAGAGCGTGCCCAGCGCATTGTCCTGGCGCAATTGCACGACTGCATAGGCCTTGACCGTGGGGTTGTGGGCATTGGTCAGGCCCATCGGCTTCATCGGCCCGTGGCGAAGCGTTTCCGGCCCGCGCTCGGCCATCACTTCAATCGGCAGGCAGCCATCGAAATAGGGCGTGCCTTCCCATTGCTTGAACTCGGTCTTGTCGCCGTCAACCAGCGCCTGGACGAAGGCCTGATATTGCTCCTTGTCCATCGGGCAGTTGAGATAGTCCTTGCCGGTGCCGCCCGGGCCTGCCTTGTCATAGCGCGACTGGAACCAGGCTTTGGTCAGGTCGACCGATTCGAAATGCACGATGGGCGCAATGGCGTCGAAAAACGCCAGCGCATCCGCCCCCGTCCGCGTGGCAATCGCTTCGGCAAGCGCGGGCGAGGTCAAGGGCCCGGTGGCGATAATCGCCTGATCCCAGTCTTCGGGCGGCATGCCGGTGATCTCTTCGCGGACAATCGTGACAAGGGGATGGGCTTTCAAGGCAGCCGTGACAGCCTCGGAAAATCCGTCGCGGTCAACAGCCAATGCGCTGCCGGCAGGCACCTGATGGGCATCGCCGCAGGCCATGACGAGCGAGCCAGCCAGCCGCATTTCGGCATGCAGAAGCCCGACCGCATTGGTTTCGGCGTCATCAGAGCGAAAGGAATTGGAGCAGACCAGTTCGGCCAGCCCATCGGTCTTGTGGGCATCGGTGCCGCGCAGCCCGCGCATTTCGTGGATCACCACCGGCACGCCCGCCTCGGCGATCTGCCAGGCGGCTTCCGAACCGGCGAGCCCGCCGCCGATGACGTGAACGGGCTTGAGAGGCGTTGTTTGGGTCATGCCCCGCAATAGCGGGGACAAGCGGCGCAATCAACTCATGCCAAAAAAACAGCGCCCGCCGGGGGAGGACCGGCGGGCGCCATTTGCATGCCCGGCACTGGGAGGAGGAGTGCGCCGGACGGATCCGTCAGAATCCTGGGAGGAGGAAGGCCTGACGGAATTCGGTATTACACGGCCTTGCGGGCCACGAACGGAATATCGGCCCGGTTGATGCCGAGATCGGAAAGCTCACGCGCCGACAGGCGGTTCAGCTCATTGACGGTGTCGCGGTAGCGGCGCCAGTTGCGGTAATTGCGGATGACGTTCATGATGAACACCTTTCTTGATTTGGTCCGAAGTTCGAAATCTTTCAACACGCCGAAGATAGGAGCCCTCAAACCGGATGTGGAGTGCCGATGTTGCATGGCAGCAATGCGTATTGTGCAATGCAACATTAATCGATTTTAGGATGTGTGGCCGAATCGTGGCGGCCGGCTGCCCATTGTGGCGGCAATTGGTGGAATTATGAGCAGAATCAAGAATTTCGCCGGTTAACAGGCGGAAAGCGGGAGACAGCGGCGTGGCGGGAATTCAGCGTTTGCGCAAGGAAATCGACTCATGGGAATCGCGCGGCCTGATTGACGCTGCGACAGCCGCAGCCTTGCGCCAGGATGTGGCCGGGCGGACCGGAGGCTTCTCGTTTGCCAATGCGCTAGGCATGCTTGCGGCCCTCCTCGTGGCGGCGGCCGTCATCACCTTTGTCGCGGCCAAGTGGGATGGTGTTCCGAGGCTTGGCCGGGTCGGGTTGATTTTTGCGGTAATCGCCGGCGGTTATATCGGCGGCGCGTTGCTGCAGACGCGCGGCCATGACCGTTTCGGCCAATTGGCCTATTTGGTTGCTGCGGCAGCGTTCGGCGGCGGCATCGCGCTGATCGCCCAGATGTATAACATGAGCGGCGATGAAACCGCCGCCATCCTGACCTGGTGCCTGGGCACGCTTGGCGCCGCCGCCCTGCTGCGCAGCCCCATCCTGACGATCGCTGCCGTCGCGCTGGCAGCGCTCTATCTGGTCATGGCGTCTGACTGGTTCAGCACGCGGCAGGATTTTGCCTTGTGGTTTCCGCTCCTGGCGGCATTCATCTGGGCCGTATCGCTGTGGACCAGCAGCGTTGCCTCGCGCCAGCTCCTGGTTGTTGTCCTGTGGCTATGGGGTGTGCTGGCCTGGATCAACCTCGACAATGTGTTCGCTCTCTACCTGCTGATCGCGGTGTTTGCCGCCTTGTTTGCCTTTGCGGCTGCCAACGGAAAACTGGCTGAAAATCTGCTCAGGCTGAATGGCAGGACAGCGGCTCTGGCGTTTGCGGGCTTTTCAGGCGCCTATGCGCTGGTTCAGGTGCTGCATGAAGATGACACCGGCCTGTTCACAGGCCTGGCGGTTTTGGCCATTCTGGCTTCGGTCGGGGCCGTCTATTTCGCCGGTGACCGCGACAGGCCGCTCAGGTTCTTTGCCTATGCGATGTTCGCCGTTGAAATCATGCTGGTCTATTTCCTCACCATCGGCAGCCTGATTGGCACATCGGGCTTTTTCCTCACGGCCGGGCTGATGCTGGCGCTGGTCGCCTGGCTCATCTTGCGGCTGGAGCGGCGCATGGCAGCCAAGACCTCGGGAGAAGCGGCATGAAAATGAAAACGCTTCTACTCGCAGTTCTGGTTGCCGCCCTGCAAATCGGCTTTCTGGCCTGGATGATCGCCGGTCGCGCAACGATCCTGCGCGATGGCGCCGAAGTGGCGCTGAAAACCGAGCCGTACGACCCGCGCGACCTGTTGCGCGGCCAATATGTGCGGTTGAATTACGCCATTTCGACCTTGCCGGTTGAGCATTTCCGCCAGACGGCGCGCAGCGATCTTGTCGAGGGCGCCGCCATCCGCGTTCATCTTGTCGCCGGGCCGGACGGGCTTTGGGTTTCGGATCAGGCAGCAGTCGGGGCAGGGGCGGATGGCGCCGACCGCACCTGGATTTTGGGCCGCATTTCGCGCGGTGTGACGGATTATGACAATACGGTTTCCGTCACTTACGGCATCGAACGGTTTTACGCGCCCGAAACCGAGGCGCCCGAGATCGAAAAGCGCATGCGCGACGGCCAAGCGTCGGTCATCATCGCGGCAATCGGCCGTGACGGAACAGCGCAGATCAAGGCCTTGAAGCAGGATTCGGAGACGCTTTACACCGAACCCCTGTATTGAAGCGGGTTGGCAGGCGTTACGGCGAACTTATTGCCGAAAAAACCGGCGATTGCGCTTTCAGTCCGCAAAGTGCGGTGATATAGAACGCCGCGCTTCCACGGGCCGATGTGTCTTGCGAGGCGGGCGTGGCGGAACTGGTAGACGCACTGGATTTAGGTTCCAGCGCCGCAAGGCGTGGAGGTTCGAGTCCTCTCGCCCGCACCACGGCCGCTTCCGGCGCATTGCCATAAGCACGGCGCGACGCGTTTTGGCGTTGCTCACCGGCATTTTGAAAAAGGTTTTGTTATGCAGGTTACTGAAACGGTCAATCAGGGTCTCAACCGCGAGATCAAGGTCGTCGTCCCCGCCAAGGACATGGAAGCGCGCCTGATGGAGCGCCTGGTGGATGCCAGCGGCAAGGCCCGCATCAATGGCTTCCGCCCCGGCAAGGTGCCGATTGCCCATCTGCGCAAGATGTATGGCAAGTCGATGATGGCCGAACTGGTCAACCAGATCGTCGCTGACACGCAGAAATCCGTGCTGGCCGAACGCGGCGAAAAATCCGCCCTCGCACCGGATGTCGTCATGACCGAGGACGAGAAGGAAGCCGAGAAAATCCTCGCTGGCCAGGCTGATTTCGAATTCTCCATCAATTACGAAGTGATTCCAGCCATCGTGCTTCAGGATGTTTCGGGCATTTCGGTGATCCGCGAAATCTATGACGTTCCGGCTGCCGAGATCGAAGAGCAGGCGCTGCGCGCCGCCGAATCCGCCCGCACCTGGGAAGAGAAGAAGGGCAAGGCCGCCAATGGCGACCGTGTCACCATCGACTATCTCGGCAAGGTGGACGGCGAGCCGTTTGACGGCGGCAAGGACGAAGGCGCCAAGCTGGTGCTGGGCTCCAACCAGTTCATCCCCGGCTTCGAGGAGCAGCTTGTCGGCCTGAAGGCCGGCGACGAGAAGGTCATTTCGGTGACGTTCCCCGAGGAATACGGTGCCGCGCATCTGGCCGGCAAGGCCGCGACCTTCGACATTTCCGTCAAGGGTGTCGAAAAGGCCGCCGCGTTTGAGTTGACCGACGAAGTGGCCAAGTCGCTTGGCGTTGAATCAGCCGAGCGTCTGCGCGATGTCGTCCGTCAGCAGCTGGAAAGCCAGTTTGGCGGCATGACCCGCCAGAAGGTCAAGCGCCAGCTTCTCGATGCGCTCGATGAGGCCTACAAGTTTGAATCGCCGTCCAAGCTGGTGACGGCCGAGTTCAACAACATCTGGCTGCAAGTGACCCGCGATCTCGAGCAGGCCGGTCGCACCTTTGCCGATGAAGAGACCACCGAAGAGGAAGCCCGCGCCGAATATATGCGCCTGGCCGAACGTCGTGTCCGCCTTGGTCTGGTCCTGTCGGAAATCGGCGAAAAGTCAGGCGTCCAGGTGTCCGATGAGGAAGTCCAGCGCGCACTCTACGAGACCGTGCGCCGCTATCGCGGCCAGGAACAGGAAGTGTTCGACTTCTACCGCAACAATCCGCAGGCCATGGCCTCGCTGCGGGCGCCGATCTTCGAGGAAAAGGTTGTTGACCTGTTGATGACCCAGATCGCCATCACCGACAAGAAGGTGAGCAAGGACGAACTGATGGCCGATCCGGAAGAGGCCGCACCCAAGGCCGAGCCGAAGAAAAAGGCCCCGGCCAAGAAAAAGGCCGCCAAGGACGCCGAATAAGCGCTCCGAACCCGATAACGAAAAAGCCGCCTGGTAAGGCGGCTTTTTTATTGGCTCTGGCTGTGAGATCAGGCGTTGATCTGCAGTTTTCCGGCCTCGGCCGCTGTTTCAGACAAGCCTGATCCGGTTTCGGCGGCAAGTGCCGGCGCGTCAACAATCCGCCGGCCCGACGCAAGGGGAGCCGGTTCGGCGCGCATGGCGATGATCGACTTGTTGAGGCCGCGGAATTTTTCAAAGCTCACGGCAGCATCCGGGAAGAATGCCCGCACCTGCCGGGCGCTGACCAACCGGTGATGATCGATGATGTCGCGCGCCGTGTTGGCATCGCGCACCGGATTGAAAAAGCCGAGCCGCATGGTCCTGAGCATCAAACGACGCAGGCTTTCCGGCAGATATTGGAAGCCGGGAAAGCGGAAATGCGGTTCATAGGGGAACCAGTAGTTCGGCGTCTGCATGTAATATCGCCGCCCCAGCCGCCGCGTATTGTCGGCAAAACGCTGCATGTCCGGCGCCCAGCCGACATGCTCGATCACCGAATTGGAATGCACCAGATCGAATTGCCGTCCGGCAAACAGCGCAGCGTCTGTCGCGTCACCGCAGATCGAGGTGAAGATCGCCGCATTTTCAACCGGAAAAACTTCCGGATTGACCATGGTTATGCGGATCCTGCCGCGATTGGCGTCAAGGAAATCCTTGCCGATCCGCCAATAGGTTTCGGTGCCGCCGAGATCGAGAATGTCTGCCTCGCCCTTTTCTGCGAGGATAGCCTCGATCAGCCCGCGCACCAGTTCAAAGCGCCTGGCGCGAAAGCCGAACTCGATGCTGGCCGGATTGGAATATGGATCGGCCTTGGCTGGCAGGCTATCGGCAGGCGTGACGGATGGAATGCTCATGCTGGTCCCCGGTTCTGTGTCCCGGTTCAGGCTTAACAGTTATCTACTATTTGTTAATACTGTTTGTTATCCATTCAATTCGAAGGTTAATACATAAAATTTTACGCGAATTACATCAATTGCAAGCCCTTCAGGCTGGCATGGCCCTTTTTGCCGATGATGATGTGGTCATGCACTGTGATGCCGAGCGGCTGCGCAGTCTCGACAATGGTGCGCGTCATGTCGATGTCGGCGCGCGACGGCGTCGGATCGCCCGACGGATGATTGTGAACCAGAATAAGCGCGCTTGCCGACAGTTCCAGCGCCCGCCGCACCACTTCTCGCGGATAGACCGGCGTGTGGTCCACTGTGCCGCGCCCCTGCACCTCATCGGCAATAAGCACGTTTTTCTTGTCGAGAAACAACAGGCGGAATTGTTCACTGGGCTCAAAGGCCATTGCAGCGCGGCAATAATCGATCACCTGGCTCCAGGATCCCAGTATCGGCCGCTTGGCGAGATCGCTGCGCAGCATGCGCGCGGCCATAACACTGACCAGCTTTATCTGGCTGCAGGCTATCGGTCCCATGCCCGGGATTTCAGCCAATTGCGGCTCAGTTGCCCCCAGCACTTCGGGCAGGCTTCCAAAGCGTTTCAGCAAGGCCTTGGCCATTGCTTTGGTGTCGCCGATCCTGATGGCGCCAAACAGCAGCATTTCCAGAAGCTCGTAATCGGCAAGAGCGTCGGCGCCAGCTGTCCGGAACCGGGCGCGCAGCCGCTCCCTGTGCCCGGCGTGCTCGGACTTGCCAGGCGGCGCTACCGGCGCTTCGGCCAGAAAACCGCGTTCGTCATTGTCGCCCATGCCTGAATTCCCCATGCAACCAAGGCTAAATCGGCTTGGTGTTTCAGGCAACGGGAAATGCAACCGGGCCGCGTTTTGCAGCGACTTTGTTGCTCAGCCGGGGATGCCAGGCCGGTCGAGGCCTTTGGGCGACAGCGTGAAGATTTCGCATCCGGTTTCCGTCACGCCGATCGAATGCTCGTATTGCGCCGTCAGCGAGCGGTCGCGGGTCACCGCTGTCCAGCCATCGGCCAGTACCTTCACATGCGGGCGGCCGAGGTTGATCATTGGCTCGATGGTGAAAAACATGCCCGGCCGCATTTCAACGCCATCGTTCGGCGAGCCATAGTGCAGAATGTTTGGCGTGTCGTGAAACAGCTTGCCCAGGCCATGGCCGCAGAAATCGCGCACCACCGAGCAGCGTTCGGCCTCGGCATGCGCCTGAATGGCGGCGCCAATCGCGCCTGTTTTCGCACCCGGTTTGACGGCGGCAATGCCGCGCATCAGGCATTCATGCGTCACCTCGCACAGCCGCTCGGCGGCGCGCTTGATCTTGCCGACCGGATACATGCGGCTCGCGTCGCCATGCCATCCGTCGAGGATATAGGTCACGTCGATATTGACGATGTCGCCCTCGCGCATGGCCTTGTCATCGGGAATGCCATGGCAAACCACGTGGTTGAGCGATGTGCAGGATGATTTCCGGTAGCCGCGGTAGTTCAGCGTCGCGGGCAGGGCGCCATGGTCCATGCCATATTCAAACACGAATCGGTCAATGCTTTCCGTGGTCACGCCCGGCGCAACACGGTCTGCCAGTTCATCAAGGCACGAGGCGGTCAGCCGCGAAGCCTTGCGCATGCCCTCAAAGGCGTCCGGCCCGTGCAGGCGGATCTGCCCTGTGTTTTTCAAAACTGCCGCATTGGCGTCAACATAGGTGACCATGCCAAGAGAACTCCGTGACGGACCCTTTCGCGGCCCCAGCCTGTATTTGGCATTGCAGACGTTCGCCTGCAAGGCGCGCAGGCAACGCAGACTGTCCTGCGTCTAAAAGATTTCATGAATCGGAAACTGGTACGCCCAAGGGGAATCGAACCCCTGTTCCCGCCGTGAAAGGGCGGTGTCCTGACCGCTAGACGATGGGCGCAGCCGAAGCGGCTTATAGTAAGCTTGCGCTGGGCTGGCAACCCGCAACAGGGAAAGACGGAAGTTTTTTTAGCGCTTCTTTGACCGGCGGCAGCGCCAGTTCCAGTCGCGCTCCGGACCGACGTCGATATGCACCGATTCGGTGTGGCAATAGGTGCCGACGCCGCCGCGTCCGTTCATCGAACGGGCATAGCGCGCCAGTTCCCACTTGCCGACGCCAGAAATCTGGATGTCGGCCGCCGCACAATACATGTGCAGCGAATTGCGGGCGCCGCGCACCCGCTTGTTGTGGGTAGGGCTGCGATAGCCGGAGGTGACGACGATGCGCTTGCCATAATGCTTTTCGATGGATTTCAGCGTGCGCACCAATGCAGGTTTCAGGCAGGCGGTATCCACGCTTTCGGTCTGAACCAGCAAGCCATTGGGCGCAAGCCGCGCCAGACCGGCGGCAGAGGCAACCCGTACCGGTGCATCTTCTTCGGACACGTCGATGTCGCTGTCGTCATCGACGCCGGAACGGCGCTTGATGTCAAACAGCGCGGTTTCGCGTACGCCCGGCAGGCTTGAACCGTCCAGCGATTGCCGAGCGGCAGGTTCCTCAAGCGAGGCAAGTTGCACTTCTGCCGGTTTTTCGGCCGGCCGCATGATGGCTTCCGCCTGGCTTGTCGTGGCAATGGCCTTGGGCGCTTGTTTGGGTGTGCTGCCAAACATCGAGGCAAACAGGCTTTTTTTCTTCACCGGCGCTGGTTCCGGTGCATTGACCAGGACTGGCGCATCGGCTGGCGCTGCGGTC